>JBBDRH010000071.1:0-1766 GCA_040905645.1 Actinomycetota bacterium | reverse complement strand
CAATGGCGCCACTCTCACGCCGCCAAACACCGCAAGGGATAGTGGTCACCGCACTAGCATTTGGTCAGCACTGAGCCATCTAACCGGTATAATGACCATATGACTATAGAAATGACCGCCACGGAGGCTAAAGCTAAATTCCTGGCTTTACTCGATCAAGTCGCGGCAGGCGAGGAAGTGAGCATTACCAAGCACGGCCGCACGGTGGCGAGGCTCGTTCCCTCCCGGGGACGGCATGGTCGACCTGGGTGGTTGGCCGGCGTTGCGGTTGGCACCTCCGACGAAGAAGGGCTCTTCTCCACCGGAGTACCGTGGGCGCTTTCCTGACAACACTGATTCTGGACACGCACGTGGTTCATTGGTGGTCTGCAGAGCCCGAACAACTGAGTGATGCTGCCGCGTCGGCTATCACGGAGGCGGAGCAGCTTGCGGTGGCTGCCATCACCTGGTTTGAGCTTGCTTGGCTTGCAACTAACGGGCGCATCGCTATTGCCGTGCCGTTACGTTCCTGGCTGGACGAACTGGATGGCCAACTTCACACATTTGGGATTACCCCGGCTATTGCTGCAGCAGCGGTTACATTGCCCTCCGACTTCCCCGGCGACCCGGCCGACAGGCTGATCTATGCCACAGCAATTGAAACCGGCTGCCGCCTGGTAACTAAAGATCGCCGGCTGAGAGAACACCGGCATCCCAGGCCCATCGCCGTCTGGTAGACGGCCCGGGTCGTAAGACGCAATCATTATTGCGCTGCCCGGGCCTCGAGCTTGTGGATGCCGCCGTCGTTTTTGAATGTGAAGGTTGTGACCGAAGACTCCCCGAAATTTGGCGATCGGGGTTTGGCAAGCATCCCTGCTAACCTGCTAAGATGTCGAACACATGTTCGACCATTTCGTTCAAGTCGCCCGGCTCGCGAAAGAATTCATTCCGAACCCTTGCAACCCCGAATAACAGCCGTGTAGTATTGGTCTCTACCCACAACATGTAGGTGTTTTTCCCCAGGCGCTACGACAGGTTGTGGATATTCGGAATTTACGAGAGGCGTAGTTCGTTGTAAAGGTAGAGGCCGGACCCTATTACTTCCGGCCTCGCCCTTCGTCGGGGGATTGCACCGCTGTCTCCCATGAGCACTTCCCTTAAAGGAGACTCAATGCTGATCCGCAAGAGCAACGGCGTCACTGAGCCGTTCCAGGTGTCCAAGCTCCAGAAGATCCTGGACGCAGCCGCCACCGGGCTGGAGGACGTCGACACCTACTCGGTCCTGGTCGACGTCGAGGTGGGCATCTACGACGGCGTGCCGTCCCGGGAGCTCGGCGAGCTGGTGCTCAGCTCGTGCCTCCAGCATGTGCAGGACGATCCGGGCTACAGCCTCCTGGCCGCCCGCGTCCTTCTCTTCGACCTGTACAAGCGCGCCCTGGGCAAGCACTCGTTCGATAACATCATCCAGGCCCACCGCACCCGCTTCCCCGCCTACATCGAGGAGGGCGCCGAGCGCGGCCTGATCTCCACCAGGCTTACCGAAGGCTTCGACCTGGAGGCTCTGGCGCAGGCTCTGGCTCCCGAACGGGATCTCGAGTTTCGCTACAACGGCCTGTTCGCGCTCAAGGAGCGCTACCTGGTTCAGGACCTAGAGACCAACGAGCTCTTCGACACGCCGCAGTTCTTCTGGATGCGAGTGGCTATGGGCGTCTCTATCAACGAGGACGACCCGACTGCCCGCGCCATCCACTTCTACAACGCAATGAGCCGGATGCAGTACATCCCCT
>JBBDRH010000070.1:0-1769 GCA_040905645.1 Actinomycetota bacterium | reverse complement strand
CCCGGCCCTGCCCCGCGAGCCAGCCGTCGAACTCGCCGCCTCCACTCGTTCGATCCCAAATCGCCTGCAGCGCCTCCATCTTTAGGCGCCAGACCTCGTCACGGTCGATGAGGCGCGTTCGGTTCAGCTGCCTGCCCCGACTGCTCAGCAGCTCGATGTGCTCTCGCACCAGCTCTGCGCCGGGAACCTCCTCGACGTTCAGATAGATCGGGTTGCGGAACCGCCTGCTGCTCGGAAAGTAGGGGCTTGCCTGCTGGGGCAGGACCGGGGCCGAGGTGTGCAGGGGATTGACCAGGACAAAGCCGGCCCCCAGCCGGCCGGCCGACCACCCCGCCAGCCTGCGGAGGTCGGCAAAGTCCCCGATTCCCCAGCTGCGCTCCGAGCGGGCGGCGTAAAGTTGCGCGGTCCAACCCCAGGCCCGCCAGCCGGCGGGGAGATGGCACCGTCCGGGGCTGATGATCAGCGTCCGCTCCCCAGAGCCGGCCCTGGGTCTCATGGTGTGGTAGCCCCAGGGCAGGTCGGGGGGGAGCTCGCCCGCCGCGGCAATCACACCGCCCCCCTCGGGGATGATCTCGCAATCCTCTATTGCGGTACGGCTGCCCCGCCTGACTACCAAAGGAAGCGACGGCGTGGCGCCGGGCGGATCTCCCATGGCCTGCCTGAGGGAATCGATGGTACGACGGCTCACCTGCTGCTCCCGGCCCTGCGCATCCTGGTAACGAGTCTCGATTCCCCAGGCGTCAGGCATCCTTCGGGCTCCGCAAGCTCGCCGCGCGGAAGGGACCTGGGGTGGAGCCGGTGGTACGGAAGTCGGGAGCCCTGAGGTCGATCTCTAACGCACCACGGGCCGTTCCGGGAGCTCATGCTCGTGGAGTTTGCCGTCGGTGAACACCCGGCCGTTAGCCCGGTAGTAAAGCCGGTACTGCAGCTTTGGGGCCGAGTGGGGATCCGTCGCCCAGGGCACCGCAAACTCCGTGGGATCCGAGGGTGGTGCCAGGAGGCCGGCTGGAAGCCGGATTGCCTTATCCAGTATGAAGAAGTCGCCGTTCCCGTCGCCAGGTCCCAGCCAATCGAGGGCAAAGCTCTCCTCGGGAATCAAGGGCCGGCCGCACTGATCGGCGAAACAAAGGTCGACCCACACATCTTTTTCGAAGGCGATGTTGTTAACCCAGACGGTCAGGCTCAACCGGCATTGCCGAACCGCATATCTTTGTTTGGCGCTTGGCTTCTTCGTCGAAAACATGGTCCCGGAAACATTGACCATCCCGAGGTCTACGATGGCCAGCGACCGATAGTCGAAGGGCCGGGCGGCAGAAGCAGCCTCCTCGATGAGGATGGTGCCGTCGTCCGCCCTTAGGTTCAATGCTACGCGGCTATTCCCCTGATTCACTTAGGACCTCCCGGAGCTCGGGTTCACAGCTGCAACTCTCCAGCCTAGTGCCGGTTCTGGATTTGAGCTTCATCGGGCGAGGTTTTGAGATGGTTTCCGATAAGAATTCAGTAGCTCGCGGGAAGCCACCATTGGCAAGCGAACACGATCCTTCGAGTCGTGGACGCGGATACCGGCTCGCGGGTGCCTTTCCCACGTGCATTGTTGCGCAACGCCCTGAAGATAGCCGTGCCGTGGATGCTCGGGCACGCGGTAGTGTTCGAGTTAGTGCAGACGAGCGAGGCCGAGGCAAGCGCGGTTCCCGGGTGGCTGTGGGTGGTCACCGCGGGCGCATATGTTCTACCCGCGGCCTACGTCGTGTCGCTCTTCGTCCGTCGAG
>JBBDRH010000069.1:0-1782 GCA_040905645.1 Actinomycetota bacterium | reverse complement strand
GTGTCCAAACACTTTGTCCATAGTATGGGCCATTCCGCTCGATGCTAAATCAACAGGAGGACGTCGCGCCTTCATGGCTGGCCACGCCGCTGCGAATCGCTCTCGTCGGCGTGCTCGGTTTCAGCCGGCAGGCGAGGTCGTCTAAGTGAGCGAGCGCGGCAGAGCGGACGCCGCCGCGGCCGCGCTCCCGGCATGGTTCATCTACGGGCTGGTGATGGCCTTGTGCGGGATCCTCGCGTACTCGATCGTGGCCATCTCTCTGGCCATGCTCTCAGTACTCCGGCCGGCACCGGCTTTGCTTCTGGGCGCGGCACTGGCGGTGATGCTCTACGTCGCCTGGTCCCGAGAATGGTCCCCGCGGCCCGGCCGAAGCGTCTCGAGCCACATCGCCGCGCTGGCGGTCACGGTACTCGTCCTCGTTGTCGGCGCCCTCAACGCGCGCTACTCCGTCGAGCACCTCCAGATCGACCGTGACCCGGGGGTCTACACGGCGACCGGCATCTGGCTGGCCGAGCATGGGTCCCTCGCCGTCCACGGTGATCAAGGCTTCTTCGACCCACGGTCGAGGCTGACCTACAACGCGGCCGGGTTCTACTCAAGCGACGGCGGTAAGCACATGACCCCTCAGTTCCTCCACTTGCTGCCTGCCTTCCTGGCCGCGGCCAAGTGGATCGGTGGTCTCTCCTTGCTCGTGAAAGCGAACGCCATTCTCGGCAGCTTGGCGCTTCTGTGCTTCTACGCCTTTGCCGGCCAGTGGCTTAGACCTTGGCTCGCTGCCTTGGCGACTGCCGCGCTCGCCGTCAACCTGCCGCAGATCTTCTTCTCCCGAGACACCTATTCCGAGATCCTGAGCCAGGTCTTTCTTTTCGGCGGGCTCTTCGCACTGGCTGAATCTTGCGCCCAGCCACGATCGTTTGCACGCAGCATCATCGCCGGGATGTTGATAGGCGCCACGTGCATGGTCCGTGTTGACGCCTTCCTGTATCTGACTCCCCTCGCCGCCTGGGCGATCGTAACCATCTACCGGGAGAGGCAAAGCGAGGCTGCTCGTGGTCGTGACCGGTTCCACGTGGTCATCGTTGCAGTGTCGTCCGCCCTGCCCGCGTCCTTGGGGCTTCTCGACGGCATCAAGTTCAGCCCGGGATACTTGGCCGACCTGCGCTCGGAAATGTTGCGCCTTGGTGTCCTCCTCGTCGCCACCGTCGTCGCCGGTCTGCTGTTCCTCGCACTACCTCGGCTCACTAGCCAGCTCCTTCGCAGCCGGAGGGTCGTCGCACACGTGGTTGCGGTCGGCATCGTTGCGGCCGGAGCCTACGCATTTTGGCTGCGGCCGACTATGGGGATCGTCCATCAAGATCTTCCGGCCCAAAGAGCGGCCGACATCGAAGCGATCCAAGCCTACGAGAACCAACCGCTGGACGGCGATCGCAATTATGCCGAGCTCAGCCTTCGTTGGGTGAGCTGGTATGTGGGTCCGGTAGTGGTAGTCGCAGGACTGCTGGGAGCGGCCCTGGTCACGCGCAGGCTGCTCCTGGGCCGCGATCAAAACATGCTCCTGTTCCTGTTGGTCTTCATCTGCGCGTCCGTACTCTACGTTTGGCGGCCGAGCATCTCGCCAAACCAACTATGGGCCATGCGTCGTTTCCTCCCGGTCGTGATCCCCGGGCTCATCTTCCTGAGCGCGTGGGCATGCCATTGGCTCCTCGAACGAGCCCGGTTCCGACAGTTGCCGATCCCGCCCATCGCCGTCTTGGTGACGATCGTCGCCATCGCAGCTGTCAG
>JBBDRH010000068.1:0-1791 GCA_040905645.1 Actinomycetota bacterium | reverse complement strand
ATAATGATTAAGAATCTAGACTCTTCTTTTTGGTCCCGACTGTGAGTGCGGTGGAGCAGGGGAAGCCGCTTCTCGCAACGGTGCTGGGCCGGCGTCAGAAGTCGCCGCCGATCTGGATCATGCGGCAGGCCGGACGGTATCTGCCGGAGTACCGGGAGCTCCGCCAGCGGGTCGGTGGCTTTCTCGATCTTTGCTACAATCCGGAACTGGCGGCGGAGGTGACCTTGCAGCCGCTGAGGCGCTTCGATCTCGATGCGGCCATCCTGTTCTCAGACATTCTGGTGGTTCCTGATGCAATCGGGCAGCAGGTTCGGTTTGAGGCGGGGGAAGGGCCGGTGCTTGATCCGTTGACCCCGGAAGGGCTGGGGAAGCTGTCGACGGAGCATCTTCTGGAACGGCTAACTCCGGTGTTGCAGGCGATGTCGCTGGTGCGCAAGGAGCTGCCTTCAGACAAGACCCTGATCGGGTTCTGCGGTTCCCCGTGGACGCTTGCCACCTATATGATCGGCGGGCGCGGCTCCCCCGACCAGGCGGCGGCGCGGCTGTTCGCGTTGCGCGAGCCGGATGCCTTTGGAGCGCTGATCGACCTGCTTGTCGAAGCGAGCGTCGAGTACCTGGTGGCGCAATTTGCCGCCGGTGCGGATGTCGTGCAGCTGTTCGAGAGCTGGGCGCTCAATCTTGATGAAGCAGCTTTCGCCGAGCGCGTCATCGGGCCGAACCGGCGCATCGTCGAGGGGGTCCGGGAGCGGGTTCCGGGGGCGCCGATCATCGGGTTCCCGAGGGGCGCTGCGGGAATGCTGTCGAGGTACGCTTCGGAAACCGGCGTGAACGTGCTCGGCCTTGATTATGCGGTTCCGATAAGCTTCGCCGATGGGAGCTTGCCGGCGGCGCTCGGGGTTCAGGGGAACCTTGATCCGCTACGGTTGGTGGCTGGTGGGGCGCAGATGGAGCAGCGGGTTCGGGAGATCGTTGCCGGCTTTTCCGGGCGGCCGCACATCTTCAATTTGGGGCACGGGATTGTCCCGGAGACACCGATCGCGCATGTGGAGCGGCTGATCGAGATCGTCAGGAGCTATTAGCGATGGAATGGGTGCTGGCGCTGCACGTGATTTCGGTCATCGCGTGGATGGCCGGGATGCTCTATTTGCCGCGGCTCTTCGTCTACCATTGCGCCGCGCCGGTCGGATCGGAGCAGTCCGAGACCTTCAAGGTGATGGAGCGTCGGCTCTATCGCGGGATCACGACGCCGGCGATGGTCGCCAGCTGGGGGTTCGGGCTGTGGCTGGCCTTCGGGTTTGGGCTCGTTGACTTCAGTGAGGGCTGGATGTGGGTGAAGGCGGTGTTGGTGATCGCGCTGAGCGGTGTCCACGCTCTCTTCGGTCGCTGGCGCCGCGCGTTTGCGGAGGACCGCAACCAGCGGAGCAGCGGATTCTACCGGGCGGTGAACGAGGTACCGACGGTAATCATGGTCCTGGTGGTAATCGCCGTCATCGTCCAGCCGTTCTGAGGGCCCGCTGCCAGCACTCTTGAATGTGACGCGGCTTCGCTGTAAGGAGAGCCGTCCCGCCTAGTGTCCGCGGCGCTTCCCAGGCGCCGCAGGTGGTGGACGCTTCCAGCTCCTTCCGTACTGTCTGCATTCCCTAAAGGGTCTTCCACGCAATGGAAAATATGAAGCTCAGCGAGCTTAAGGCCAAGTCTCCTGCCGAGTTGCTGGTGTTTGCTGAAGAATACGAGGTCGAGAATGCCTCGACCATGCGTAAGCAGGAACTGATGTTCGCCATCCTCAAGGAG
>JBBDRH010000067.1:0-10903 GCA_040905645.1 Actinomycetota bacterium | reverse complement strand
CGGGGGGATCGTCAAAGGCCTCTGCGCCGACTGGGTGGCGGAGATGCTGGGGGCGTACCGCAGCTATGCCATCGACTGCGACGGCGACCTTCGTGTAGGGGGCACCGGCGGGGTCGAGCGGGCGATCGACGTGCCCAACCCTTTCAAGGGCCCGGTCCTGCACCAGTTTGTGGTTGCGGAGGGCGCGGTTTCCACCAGCAGCATCGAGAAGTGCAGCTGGATGGGGGAGGGGATGAAGCCTGCCCACCACCTCATCGACCCTGCTTCGGGCCGGCCCGCTTATACGGGAGTGGTGCAGGTGACGGCGCTGGGATCGACCGCCCTGGAGAGCGAGATACTGGCCAAGGCCGCGGTGTTGAGCGGCCCCGACGGTGCGCTCCGTTGGCTACCGAAGGGGGGCTTCATCATCCTGGACGACGGCTCTCACGGAGAGGTGAAAGCGGCATAAAAATGCCGCATCGGTGGTGATGCGGCATCGGCGGCTGGGTGCGGGTGTTGACACGGCACGCTGCCGGTAAAGCTTAAGCCGCGATGGCCTCCTCGTCGGCCGACTCGGCGCGCCGGACCACCTGCAAATCGATCTCGAGCTGAACCTTGTCGCTCACCAGGAAGCCGCCGCTCTCGAGGACCGCGTTCCAGGTAAGTCCCCAGTCGCTGCGCTTGATGGTTGCGTAGAGAGTTCCCCCCAGCTTGCGGTTCCCCCACGGGTCGACGCCGTCTCCGGCGTGCTCGTAGCCCACCTCCACCTCACGGGTTACGTCCTTGATCGTGAGGTCGCCGACCACCTTGTAGGCGCCGTCTCCGTTGTCGGACACCGACTTGCTGACGAAGGTCATGGTCGGGTAGTTCTCGACATCGAAGAAGTCTGCGCTCCTCAGGTGGGCGTCTCTGTCCGGGTTGCCGGTGTTGACGCTGGCCGTGTCGATCTCGGCGCGGCCTCGGATGGTGCTGATGTCCGAGGGATCACCCTCGATCTCACCGCGGAAGCTCTCGAAGCGCCCCCGCACTTTCGATAGGCCCATGTGCCGTGCCGAAAATCCTACGGTCGTGTGGGCCGGGTCGATATTCCATGCCATTTTGTGCCTCCTTCTTGGGTCACTAACTAATCTCTAATAGGTAGCTTATCTTATATTGCTAACTTGTCAAACGTGGGTAGATCAGTTAATATTCCCGGTATGAACGAGAGGTCTGCCCACGCTACGATCTCGCCCTATTGCGTGTACTACACGAAGGCCATCGAGATCATCGGGCGCCGCTGGACCGGCGCCATAGTGCGCGCAATGCTCGCCGGGTCCACCCGGTTCAGCGAAATCCTCTTCACGGTTCCCGAGCTCAGCGATCGCCTGCTGTCGGAGCGTCTGAAGGAGCTCGAGGCCGAGGGCATCGTACGGCGCACCGTCCTACCTTCGACGCCGGTACGGATCGAGTACCGGTTGACCGACAAAGGCCAGGCACTCGGCTCGGTTGTGAGTGTTGTGGCTGACTGGGCCGAGAGGTGGGTCGCTCCGCCCGCAAGCGTCAAGAAAGCCGGATGAGATCGAGGTCGACGTGACCTCGGAAGACTCCTGCTAGTGCTGCCTGATGCCGCACTAGGAGAGGCTGATGCGTCGGGTGACCACGGCCAGCCGTTTGGTCGCCCGGGTGGCTCCGATCAGGATCAACGAAGCATCTGAAGGGACCGAGGGGTCGACCCCTTCGGGGCGGTAGAGCACGACGTTGTCAAACTCCAACCCCTTGGCGTCGAGGGCCCAGATTATCTCGAACTCGTCGACCCGGCCCTCCAGCTCCTGCTGGTCTGCGGAGTTGACGGCTATGAAACACCCCGATCCGCCCTGGCTGCGCAGCCAGGTGGCTGCCCGGGACAGAGCATCGCCGGGGGAGTCGGCGTACTTGAAGAAGACGGGCTCGGGCCCCGATCTGATCGAGCGGGTATTCGCCAGGGACATGCCCGAGGCTCGTGAGGCGTACTCCATGATCTCTCGCGGAGTCCGGTAGTTGATGCCCAGGTTGAACTTTCGCACCTTTCCGCGCCCCAGAAGCCGGTCGACCGCCGCCTCCATGTCGGCGGGGGCTGCCAGAGTCGCTTGCGACGGGTCGCCGACGATCGTCCAGGTGGCATCCTCGCCTCGGCGCATGAGCATCCTCCACTGCATGGCAGTGATGTCCTGAGCCTCGTCGACCACCACGTGGCCGTAGCCCGTGCTCTTGGAGGAGGACACCGACCTCTGGCGTGACTCATCAAGGCGTTCCTGAGCGGTGATCAGCTCCTCGTATCCCGGCTCCTCCCGGCCGGGTACCTCGGCGTCCTGCGAAGGACCCAGCAGCCAGTCGATCTCATCGATCAGTGCCAGATCGCCCACCCGGGGGTCGGCGCCGTCCAGGTCTCTTACGAGCTCGGCCGCCTCCTCTCGCGAGAGGTGCGGCCTGAGGGCGGCCAGCAGGACGTCAGGGTTGGAGCTCAGCTCCCGCCACACGCTCAGAGCTTCGCGCTGAGGAAGCATCGTATCGATCAGATCCTCGAGATCGGACCGGTCCCGCAGTGAGTTGGAGAGTGCCGCCACATCGCCCTTGCGCATCGACCTGCTCCCCGAAAGCTGAAGAATCCGCCTGGCCAGAGCCAGCCACAGCTGGTCCGTGGCCGAGTTGAGCCCCGATTTCCTGGAAGAGAGAACCTGACTTCTCAGGGCGTTGAGCTCCGGGATGCCGACTTTGACGATCCGGCCGCCGACACCGACCCGCACTTCGGTCCCGGGGGCCGGGTACGACTCGATCAGGTAGGTCTTCAACACTTTGGCCATCGCCGCGCTGCCTTTGATCCGGGCCACCCCGAGGGGTTCCCGGCCGGCGGCTACCACCGGGTCGGTAAGGTCGAAAACCGAGCGGATGCTGACTGCGGTCTCGCCCAGCGAGGGCAGCACCCTGCTGATGTACTTGCTGAAGCGCCGTCCGGGGCCGACGACCAGGACTCCCAACCGCTCCAGCTCCGCGGCTCGTTCGTACATGAGGTAAGCGGTGCGGTGGAGCGCGACGACGGACTTGCCGGTCCCAGGTCCGCCCGTGAGGAGGATGCTCGATTTGGGGTCGGTGCGGATGACCTCGTCCTGCTCGGACTGGATGGTGGCGACGATGTCCTGCATGAACTCGCCCCGCTCGCGCATCAAGGCGTTCATCAGAGCCCCCTCGCCGGCGACGACACCCAGCGAGCCCACCTTCGCGGGAATCAACACATCGTCGTTGATGTCGACCACCCTGCGGCCCCTGGTGATCAGAGTCCGGCGCCTCACCACCCCGCGGGGCGCCAGTGCGGTCGCCCGATAGAAGGAGGACCCCACGGGAGCCCGCCAGTCGATCAAGATCCGTTCCTGCTCCTCATTGGCGAGCCCGATGCGGCCGACATAGGCGGGCTTGTCCTCGTCCTCGAGGTCAAGCCTGCCGAAGACCAGCTGATGCTCGCTCCCGGAGACGGCGCGAAGGCGCTTGCGGGAGTAGCTGGCGAACACCTCGCGTTCGAAAACCGATTGGGGAGTGCTCACCTTCAGGTCCATCGTGCTCTGAAGGTTGGCCTCGGCCTTCACGCGCAACTTCTCGAGCGTTGCGTAACAGAGGTCGACGTGCTTCTGCTCACTCCCCAACTCGGTGTTGAGGAGGTCTGGCTCGATATTCCTATCGGCTTGTGGAGCTGCTGTTCGTTCGTCGATTTCGGCCACCTATTCATCCGGAGTGATTCCGGTTTGATCTCATAAAACGCAAGAATTCCGACGACGTTGGAGCTCCCGCATGAGCATCCATGGAGTACCCCGGGAGCTGGTCACTTTCGATCACGAGCTGATCGCGAGCGCCCTCGACTCGGCTGAGCGTAACCGATTGCCGGGCCATTACGACGTGCCGCCCGGGCGAGAGAGGCCCGGGAGCCGACGCGTTTGAAGGACCAAATGTTACAGGAATGTTGTCACGCTCGGTGGCCAGCGGTTAAATCTTCTCGAGTTGTGCCGATAGATAAGACAAAGAGTTTTTCACTCGCTACGCTCTGGGGAGGCAACCGGATGTTCAAGGCGCTGTTTGGATCGCTGATTGGGAAGATCACTTCTTTCGCGCTCCTTGTGGCCGGTCTCACCGGTGGGATGGCCGCAACCGGAGAGCTGCCCGGCTTTGTCAGCTTCACTTCAGAGAATCCTTCCGTCCAGCAATCGTCCCAAACCGGTATCGCCCTCGACTTCCCGAGCTCGGTACTGGCTCAGAAAGCCCCCGAACCGGTAGTTGTTGAGACGCCGCCTGCGCCGGCCGAGGTCATTGTGGAGGTGGCCGCGCCCGTTGCCGCGGCTGCTCCCGCGCCTAAGGCTCCGCCCCAATGTGTAGGACAGATCCAGGGATTGGTGACCGGATTGGTCAACGGGATTCAGGGGATCACCTCGGCGGAACAGGCTCAGGCCATGCTGGCCCAGGCAGGCTCGATCGCCGAGGCAACCCAGGGGTGCGCGGCGCAATCAACGGCTGCAGGCAACCTTGGTCTCGATCAGCTCGTGAAACTCACCGAGCAGCTGATCCTGGCGGTCGGACAAATTCAAGCTCTGCCAATTGTTTCTGCCGGTTCTCCGCTGGACGGACTTGCCACCAACCCCGTTGGGACGATCACCACGTTGGTAGGCGTGGGTCTGGAGAAGACCCTGGGCGTGGTCAACACCGGTTTGGGAATGCTTCTGAGCCCCCTGAACTAGGTATCTGTTTGACAAAGTTTTCGAAGGGGGGGAACCGAAGAATGATCAAAAAGGAGTCTCACAATGTTCGGAAACCCCTCATTGAGGGTGGCTGCAGGTAGGTTTCTTGCAGGATTGACGGTCCTGGCGGTAGGCGCTGGAGGAGGCGCCGTACTGGGGTTCGTGGATCTCGGGGGGCAGTACGCCGATCAGGCGCCGGCTACTCGAATCGCCGCACTCGGAGCTCCCACGCTCATCGAAGTTGGCGAGCTCGTGGTGCAGGAGTCCCCTCCGCCGGTTCAACAGGTTCAGCCGGCGCCCGCCGCAGCCCCGCCCGCTCCGAGGCGAGTGGTCAAGGTAGTCCGGGCTCCCAAGCAGGTCACCCCCGCAGGCGGAGCCGTCGCGCCGGCCCTCAACCTGCCCTCCATCTCCGACGCGTCCGTGGTCTGTGACAGGCTCGACGATCCCAAGATCCAGTGGCTGCTCAGGCTGGTCGCGAAGACCAAGGCGGCCAACCCCGAGACCGGGGCGGTTGCCGATCGGGTCAACGCGCAGCTGGCCGGTTCGCTCGGTAAGAACATCTGTGCGTCGGAAGCTCAGAGCCACGTAGCGGCCATGTGTGCCGATCCGGCAGTCTTCCAGTTCATGCAAAAGATGGTCAAGGAGCTCCCGTTCTTCGTCCGCCCCCTCGTCGGCAACCCCTGCGAGAAGGACCTGGTCGCCGCTGCACAGAAGTGGCTGCCTTAAACCGACGGACCTTGCACCGCTAACAACCACGAGGGTCCAGGACCGACGGCCTTCCGCGCACCGCCCGCTAAGATTGGCGCATGCGCTGCTGGATCGTCGACCAGCCGGGATCCATTGCCACCCATCCGCTCCTTGAGGTCGAGCGGCCCGACCCCGAGCCGGGTCCGGGCGAGGTACTTGTAAGGGTCAGCGTCTGCGGCGTCTGCAGGACCGATCTGCATCTTGCGGAGGGGGATCTGGCGCCGCGCCGGCATGGAGTCGTTCCCGGGCATGAAGTGGTCGGAAGGGTGGAGAAGCTCGGACCGGGAGCCGGGCGTTTTCGGCCGGGCGACCGTATCGGGGTTGCCTGGCTGGGATGCACCTGCGCACGATGCCGTTTCTGCGTGCGAGGCGATGAGAACCTCTGCCTGAACCCCCGCTTCGTGGGGTGGGACGATGACGGCGGCTATGCCGAGCTCGTTGTGGTGCGCGAGGACTTCGCCTACGCCCTCCCGGAAGGATTCGACGACGAGCATATGGCCCCGCTCCTCTGCGCCGGCATCATCGGCTACCGAGCTCTCAAGCTGTCCAATCCCCGACCGGGAGGCAGCCTGGCGATATACGGTTTCGGCGGCTCGGCTCACCTGGCCGCGCAGGTGGCACGCCACATGGGGATCGAGGTTCACGTTCGTACCAGGACGGCCGCAGCGAGGGCTCTGGCGGCTGAGCTCGGCGTGGCGACGATTGGCGATTCGGCGGATCCGCTTCCCTCTCCCGCCGGCTCAGCCATCTTGTTCGCACCGGCCGGAGACCTCGTTCCCGTCGTGATGGCGCAGCTGGACCGCGGCGGCACCCTTGCCGTTGCGGGCATTCACCTGAGCGACGTGCCGGCCCTCCACTATCAGCGGCATCTATTCCAGGAGAAGCGACTGCTGAGCGTAACTGCCAACACGCGCAGAGACGGCGAGGAGTTCCTTGATCTCGCCGCGCAGATCCCGATCAAGGTCACCATCACCCCCTACCAGTTCGCCGACGCGCAGAAGGCGCTGGAAGACCTGGCGGCGGGCCGGGTGAGTGGCGCCGGGGTGCTGAGAGTCGGTTAGCGCAGCACTAATACTCGAAGGGGATGACCCGGCCCTGCGCACGGGTGGCGTCCACCTCTACGATCTGGCCGTCTCTCAGGGTGCTCGTTGCTCGCTCCGTCCCCACCACGCACGGAATTCCGTGCTCCCTGCTGATCATCGCCGCGTGGCTGAGCAGGCCGCCGTCGTCGATGATGATCGCGGCCGCGTCTTCCACCGGGACCGAAGCATCCGTCCGGGTGGGAAAGACCGACTGATCTCCGCCGTGATCCGGAGAGCTGAGGCCGGTCACCAGGACGTCGCCCAGCTCCAAACGCTCTCGTTGGACGGCGTGGTGGATGACCCGCACTCTGCCCACGGCTCTGCCCAGGGACACCGACTGCCCCTCGAGCATCACCGGCGCAGCCTGAAAGGCGGCTCTGGCTTCCATCTCGTCTCGGGGGAGCTCGGTAGTCCCGGCCAATGCGGCGCCGATCTCCTCGGCGCTGAACAGCATGAGCTCCTTGCGGGTGCACTTCAGCGTCACGGCCACCTTGGCGAAGAAGCCCCTCGCCAGATGCTGGGCGTGCAGCAGCGCGTCCACCCTGAGGTCACGCAGGGTGATCAAACCCTCGAGCGTATCGATCGATTCCAAGAGCTCCCGCGATGGTGGGAGCTTCAGAGTCTCCTCCACCCCGGCGCGGGGTTTGGCCTCACATGCCCGGGCGACGGTGGCCGGCTTCCACCTCAGAAAGACCTTCTGCAAACGTTGAACCAGGTCCTTGCTGGTGAGGGGGTCCAGGCTGCAGTGCCGGGTCCGAACCCACCCGTACTCGTCGGTGTGGCGCACGAGCGGTTCGTGAAGGGCGGGATGGTCACCTTCGAGAGTCCGAAGTGCTCCGGGTGACGACCTGTCGATGATCAGATTGACCACGGCCGGATTGCGGCCGAGCTCGAGGGCGATACGGTAGAAGCTGCGGACCTCTCGGGCCGCCTCGGACTCCTGCCTCGTGAGGAACAGTTGGTTGAGCAGATAGGCGGCTCGGCTCTCGGCGTCCTCTTCGTCCAGCCGGTCCGCGACCACTCGGATCAGAGTCGATTCCAGCTCGGCCTGCACCAACCCCCTGACCGCAAGGAAGGGCACCAGCTCCCTGACGCTGGCCCACAGGGCGTGGAAACCGTCCAGGAGCTCCCGGTTTTCGAGCGATTGAGTGGTTTGGATGAGCTCTCTGGCCTTGGATTTGCCGCGTTCCACGAACTCGCCGCAAAACATCGGGTTGGTGTGCAAGCAGCTTGCCACGAAGGCGCGCACCCCGGCAGCCTCCTCCTTCGAAATGTGGTGGGCTCCGGACTCGTGTGCATGGTGCTCGAGAGTCAGCTTCCACCCCGTCGCCTCCTCAAAGGCCGGGCCTTTGAGGCCCGCCTCGATGAAGCTGGCCTGGAGGATCGATCCGTCGCCGCGTAAAAGCTCGAATGACAACTGCTTCACCGGCCCCCACCGGCAAAGCCGGTGATCGGGCGCGCCTGAAGGATCCACAGCATCCGGGGATCGAAGGCCCACTCGACGTCTTGCGGCACGTCCTGGAACCCCTCAATAAGCCTGCCCATCTCGAAGACCTCCTCCGCTTCGGCATCGGTGAGCACCGGGGTGCGCTGCAGGGATGCTTTCACCTCCAGCAGGCTGCTTCCCTGGGAGTGCGGGGACACGCTCGTCATCCTGCGTTTTGTTCCGATGATCGTCTCAACCACTTTCCCACTCGATCGGGAGATAGTTAGGCCGTCCGGCGTGGCCAGGCTGCCGACCACCGACTCGCCGGTGCCGTAGTTGGCCTCGAGATAAGCATGGTCCCCGTCCGGCTCGAGCGGGTGGACGGTGAAGAGGACGCCTGCCTTCAGCGAGAAGATCTGGGTCTGAATGATCACGGCCAAGCCGGGCGCCCGTCCGAGCGGGATGCTCCGGCTGGCCCGGTAGCTCATCGACCGGTCGGAGAGGTACGAGGCCCAGCAACTTTTTACGGCTTCGAGCAGGTCGCCCCTATCGACCGAAAGCACCGAGGCGAACTGTCCGGCAAAAGAGCTCGATGCCGAGTCCTCTTCGGCTCCGGAGGAACGCACCGCAACCTTGGATTGGCCTGCAGTCGCGATGAGCTCGTCGAGCGCCTTTAGGATTCGAGCGCCCACCTCATGGGGCACCGGTGCGCCGAGAATCTTTTCCCGGAGCGACTCGGCGTCTGCTCCCGAGCCGGTCCACTCAATTCCGTTCCGGCTCAGATGCTCGGCAAATGCCTGGGGAGTGACGACGAAGAACTGCGGGACCGGAATCCCTGCGCCGGCCAGCTGCGCCAACGCCGCAGCCTTGCCGCCAACCGAGCGGAGGGGAGCACGAAGGCTCTCCCCGCTACTCAGCACCCACCTCGAACGATCCCTCATTTGAGCAATCCTATGTGCCCCCGCCTGTTACCCTTCGCCGGTGAATGACTCTTTCGACGAGGGGCCGTCCGGGACGAGCGATCTGGTCGAGGCTGCCCAGGCGAACCCGCTGCTCAGGCGGGTCGACGCGCTGTGCGGGGCCCGTGCTTGGGACGAGCTCGTCGAGCTGGCTCACCGTTGCCGGGAGGCGGTGGAGCGTGGCAAGCAGCTCTGGCCGATAGCCGAGCACATCGACTACCGGCTGGCCCTGGAAGCGCCCGGGACCTATGCCGCGGCCGTCTTGACCCCTACTGCGGGGCGCTTCGCTCTGGGTCCCCTCACCGAGGTGGCGGCATCGACTCACTCCTTCGACGAGCTGGCGGCTCATCTGTCCTCGCCTCAGACCGCGGGGGTGGTTGCCGCCGAACGGGTGATAAGGGGTGAGAACCTCGAAGGGAGGCAGGAGGCCCATCCGGAAGTCCTCGAGCTTCCCATGGCGCTGCAGCCCTGGGAGCCTTCTTACGTCCTGCCGGTCTACAAGCCGGATGACATCGCGGTCCCATCGGTAGAGCTGCCGCCTCTGAGCCGGGAGGGCAAAGTAGTAAGGGCGGAGATCATCGACGATCCCGACCTGAGCAGAGCCTTGTTGGACCTGGTGTCCATCTGGGTGTCCGACTCCAACGGCAAGGCCGATGCGGTTGTCACCGGCGGGCCGGCGGAATCGGCAATCCAGGCCCTGGGCGAGGAGAGGTTCCTGGTCGGTGAGATCGATTCGCGAGAGGCCCTGCTGCTCATGGCCTGGGCCGCGGCAAGCGGCGGAGCGCACGGCAGGCGCAAGGGAGCTGCGATGGGCAGGTCGGGTGCCTGGTGGGCGGCATCGGACCTCTGTGAGCTGGATTGGCCCCCGGATCCGGACGAGCTGACCGAAAGTTTGGACCAGCTGCGCTGGTACCGGTGGGAGCCTCGCCGTCCGGTGGGCGGCTGGAATCTGCACCTGGCCGTGGAAGACCCGGATCGGGGTTGGTCGGCAGCAGTGGCGGCGGAGGACCGGTCGGAATGAGACTGTCGTGTGTGCTGGCGGCGATCTTCACCTTGCTCACCGCGGGATGCGGATCGGACGAGCCCGGTGCGGCGACATCGAGCACGGCGGCCGAAGCGGCAACCCCGCCTGCCGCATCTCCCACCGCCTCGCCGGGCGTACCGGCCCTAACCGGCACTCCGGTGATCGTCGGGCCCGAGTCGGTCGCCGGGTGGTGGAACGGCTCGGATTGGGTTGTATCAGAGAGTGGTGTCGCGCAGGTGCCGGTCGAAGGAGGCGAGACCTACAAGCTCGTCCGCTTGGACGATCCGATCGTCAGCGCGGCAGGATCGGCGGCGATGGAGGGGTGCGAGACCAACCCGGGGACCTCCAAGATCGAAATCCCCGGCCTTGATCGGGAGTTCGACAACGCGGAGCCGCCGGCGATTGCGGTCTCGGCCGTGAACAACCCGCGACCCCGGGCCGTCGAGGTGTTGAATCCCCAGGCCAAGCTCTACAAAGACGCCGCCGCCCGGCTGCTGAAAGAACGCGGAATCGACGATGCAGATGCCGACGTGGTTCAGGTGATCAGGGCCGATCTGGACGATGACGGCAAGAGCGAGGTAATCGTCGTGGCGGAGCGGATCGCCGATTCGCAAAGCCTGTTCGCCAGGGTGGGGGACTACTCGCTGGTCGTTTTGAGACGTGTGGTCGACGAGCGGCTAACTACGACGGTGGTTGAAGAATATGTTCCGGTAGCGAGGCCCGACTACACGCCGTTCATCACCTCGCAGCGAGTGGCGGCGGTTGCCGACCTCAACGGCGACGGGCGCATGGAGCTGGCCGTGGCGGGCAGGTATTACGAAGGTGCGGGCGTGAACTTCTACGAGCTCAAGCGTGACGGATCGATTCCAGAGGTAATGCGAAGCGGTTGCGGCGCCTAGTGCGGTGACCACTATCCCTTGCGGTGTTTGGCGGCGTGAGAGTGGCGCCAT
>JBBDRH010000066.1:0-10942 GCA_040905645.1 Actinomycetota bacterium | reverse complement strand
AGTTCCATAAAAATAGCAGCGACTCGGTCGGCGGCGTCCTGTTGTTGGCCCGGCATTTCGTGCCCGTAGGTGTCCAAGGTAAAGCTCACGCTTGCATGTCCAAGTCGTTTAGATACGACGAGTATGTTCACCCCGGCCTGAAGTGCCAAGCTTGCACATGTGCAGCGGCAGTCGTGAAATCTTATCGGTGAGACTCCGGACTCTCTGACAAGGCGCTTAAAAGCTCTGCCGAACGCGTCGGGATGAATCAGCTCGCCGTTCTCGCGGGTGAACACCAAGCCGGAGTCAACATAAGTCGGACCCCAGGCGAGACGCTCTTCGGATTGCTTGGTCCTGTGGGCCCTGAGTATGTGGACAGTCTTTGCATCGAGGTCGAGCGTTCGCCCTCCTGAGAAGCTCTTGGGTGTACCGAATCTAAGTTGGTAACCCACACTGATGAGAGTTTGATTGACCGTCAGATGCCCGCGCTCCAAATCGACGTCTTTCCAGCGAAGTCCGAGGGTCTCCCCCTTGCGCATACCTGTACTCAAAGCGAGTGCCCAGGCTCCCCATAGGCCAACTCCTCGAAGCGTGCTGCTCTCACCTTGCGGGTGAGAGCACCGGCCCCCCGGCGAGTGAGCTCGTCCTCGCACAGCACCTGAAGGAACTCCAGGTGCCCAAGCTGGCCGGCCCGGGCCTGAGCCAGGCGCGCCTCGAGTCGAGCATGCCGGACAGCTTCAAGCGTTTGAGTGTCGGTCGAAGCTCGTGGGTAGCGGTCATGACGCCACCTCGCCGCAGAGGTCATCGGGGCCCCGAAGGAAAGCCGGGGTGTCGAGTCCCACCGGCTCCGATGCCGATGCCTCCTCCCTGCCCGCGTTCAGGATCACTTTGATCGTGCGGTAGGAGGGGTCTCCCACCTCAATCGCCAGCCCGCAGGCAGCCTCGGTGCGCCCAGCTGTGTGCTTGTCGGCCAGGCCGACCACCGCCTGGGCAGACCGCAAACGGTAGAGGGCGTTGACGCTCAACAATTCTGCGATCACCTGGGAGCAGCCGGGACCGATCTCTGCCGCCCGTGCCTGGCACCACGCCGGGGTGCGCTGCAGGAAGGCCACCTTGTCCACCGTAAGAAGAAAGGCCAGGGCGCTGAGAGCGGAGAGCCCCAGCCCGGCAAGAAGCACTCGCCGCCGGCCAATCTCATCGGACAGTCGTCCGAACAGCAGCGGGGCGACGATCACACCTACCGCAAAAGTAGCGAAGATGACCGTGAGCATCAGAACCGAGAAGCCGAACTCGATGCGGTAGAGCGTCGTACAGCGGGGTGGGCAGTGCTACCCCGAGCATCGTTATCGCGAAGGCGTAGGCGAGCCCAACGAATGCTCCCCGATCACCGAGCGCGACCGTTGATCTTTCGTCCGATCGAGCCGCGCTTCTGACTCACGGGTTTCCTCCTGGGGCCGCAGGCGAGTGCCGCCGGCTTATGCGCCGGTCCGTCCTATATCACCTTTCGAGCCCGGTCGTCCAGACACTACTCTGCGCAACAAGCTCAGTCTCCCAACCGATCGAGCATGGCGAGGAAGTCGTCAGCGTTTAGGCTTGCTCGGGTCGCTCCCACACCGTCGAGGATGTCCAGCTCGGCGAACTGCCGGACGTTATCGACCGTCACCGTCCCTCCGTAGATCACCTCAGGAGCTTTGATCCCGAGCTCAACCATCCGCGCCTTTAGGTGCTCGACCACCTCATACACATAGGTGACGTCGGCGGGACGTTCCGCTCCGACCGCCCAGGTCGGCTCATAGACCACCAGAACGGAACTCTTTTCGGGGTCGATGCCCGAGAGCCCAGTGATCAACCGATGCGCACTTTGCGAGACGGCTGAGCCGGAGCGCTCGTCCTCCCCCACAAACAGAATCGGAATCAACTCCGCTCGGGCCACGGCAGCCACCTTCCTCGCGATCTGTTCGTCGGTCTCCCCGGCCGCCCGGCGTTCGCTGTGTCCGACCAGTACGTAGTCCGCCACCTCCTTGAGCATCGTCGCGGATATCTCGCCGGTGTGGGGTCCCTCGGATGCCCAATGGCAGTTCTGCCCTCCAAGGCGCGCCAGGTCGTGGTCGATGAAGGCGCGAATAAGAGCCAGCGAGAGAAACGGCGGACAGATGATGGGCAGAGGGAGGCTCTTCCTGGCATCCGCCCTTACGCGCAGGCCCTGTTGAACCTCGGCGAAAAGTGCTACGGCTTCGACCGTGGTCGTGTACATCTTCCAGTTCGCGAGCAGATACTTCATCCTGGCCATGGATCGTTTCCCAATCCTGGCTAAGGCGAGAAGGCGACCGCCTGGGGGGCCACCCATCGACGCTCAATGTCGGCGACACGGATCGCGTCGAAGAGAGCCTGTACCCTCAGCGCCTCCTTCAAGGACGGCTCCGGAGGCCTTCCCTCCCGGATGGAGAGCCCGAAATTCTGGGCGACTGCCTTGAATCCCTCCCGAGAGTCGTTGCTGAGCGGACCCTCCACCTGGAGCTCCTCCCCAACTCTCCCCGACCACAGGCGATAGTCGGAGTCCAGCTTCACCGTTCCCTGGTCCCCGTAAATCTCAATCAAATCACGCCGTGAGTGCCTCGCGGTGGCCACGAGGCTCACCACCCCTAGCCCGCCGCCTTTGAAGCGCAGCAGAATCCCGTAGGCGTCCTCACTTGTGACCCTTCGCAGTTCCCCGTCGCCGGTTGCCCGCATCGGCACTCCCACCTCGGTTGCCGCCGCGACCGCCTCCACCTCAGGAAAGATCTCCAGCAGCAGGTCCAGGTCGTGTACACCGTAACCCTGCAGACGTCCGCCGCCGAGCCGCGCATTATGGACCCAGGTGTAAGGCCGGGAATCCGGGGCGGCGTGGTCCGACTGTACCAGTGAGATCAGAGCCATCCGCGGGTTGCCGGCCACTTCCTTGGCCCTCTCGATGACCCGGCGGCGGGTCTGTTTCATTCTCAGCGAATAGTCCACAACGGCGACCACTCCTGCCGAGGCGACCGCCTCGGCCACCCGGCGTGCGGCTTGCAGATTGTCTGCCAGCGGCTTCTCGCACAGAAGATGCAACCCTCGCTCTACGACCGCTCTGGCAAAGGACAGATGCGTGGCAACCGGGGTGGCGACGTGCACCGCCTCGAGTCCGGGGACACTCAGGAGCTCGTCGAAGTCGGATGTCCCCAGCCGAAGACCAAACTCCGAGGCCAGTTTCCGGGCCCGCTCGGGTGTTCGAGACCAGCAGGCCACCGGCTCGAATTGTCCCAGCTCCCGATAAACCGGAAGGGCGACCTTTCTCCCATACCCGGTGCCGGCAATGGCGATGTTCACAGGAGTGCTCATGAAGGAGATTATGCCCCAGCTCGTCGCCTCATCGATCTTCTCCGGCCCGCAGTGCGCTCCTCGAGACCGCGCCGAGCATGCCTGATCCTGACTACCACGACCCACCCCCGCCTCCGCCGCCTCCGCCGGAGGAACCCCCGGAGAAACCGCGGCCGCCCGATGAGGAGGGCGTCGAGGCGATCGTTCCTGCGGTAGTCACCGTGAACCCGCCCATCGGTTCGGAGAACGACGTGGCGTTGAACGTATGGCCGGAGTAACTTCCCGTGAACCAGGGTGTCGCCGGGAGCTCGCCGTCCCGACCTTCGAACGCCTTCGCCCACTTCTTGGTGGACCCGAAGACGACTGCGTAGGGCAGGTACTCCGAAAACAGGTTTTTGCTCTCGCCAAAACGGGCCCGGTCGGCTTCCGAATCCTCGATGAACCTGCCGACGAGCGGGGACTGGATCGATCCGCCGGCGGACGTGATGAGTGGTGACAGCCTGGAGGGAACCTTAGTGACCCTGACGGTCACCCGACTCAGCCGGCCAGAGCGACTCGGACACCCTGGTCGCCGGAGTTGGCGCCGGCTGCGACTGAACCGGGACGCCGGCTCACACTCATGACTCGCAAGGCTTCTGTTAGCCGTGGCGCTGCTGGTGCTCACCAGGAAGCCGGCTCCTGCGAACTCCTAATCACCACCCGGGTCCGGTCAGATCCACCGTGAAGGGATCCTGCGGACCGACTAACGGCGGCGGAGGCGAACGATCTGATCGCCCGGGACTGGGTTGGGGGCCTCCCCGCGGCTCGGATGTCCCACAAGTCTCTTAGCGTTTCCACCGGCGAGGCCGGGATCTGCTACACGCGAACCGGCAGGCGATTTTTCGACGACGCTGCACTGGAAGGAGAGTTTCTGGGTTTGGTACGAGGGGCGCTGGACGCCGGGGGCTTCTGGGACGAGATGTCGACCGGCTGGGTGTGCCTGGACTGCGAGCTCATGCCCTGGTCGGCCAAGGCCCAGGAGCTCTTGAGGCGCCAGTACGCGACGGTCGGCAGGGCAGCGGTCACCGGAGCGGGCGCCGCCGTGCGGGCGCTGCGGCGGGCGGCGGCATCGGACATCGATGTCGGAGAGCTGCTGGCCCGGTGCGAGACAACTCAGGATCACGCCGAGCGGTTCATCGCGTCGTACCGCAACTACTGCTGGCCGGTGGGCAAGGTGCAGGACCTGAAGCTGGCGCCGTTTCACATCCTTGCCAGCGAGGGACGGGTTCACATCGACAAGGAGCACTCCTGGCACATGGACAAGCTGGCGAGTCTTGCCGGTCAAGCTCCCGATCTGCTCATCGCGACGCCCTACCTGCCGGTGGATGTGAGTGATCCGGCTTCCGAGGAAGCGGCGATCGAGTGGTGGGAGAAGCTGACGGCGTCGGGCGGCGAAGGGATGGTGGTGAAGCCCTCGGAGTTTGTCGCCAAGGGAAGGCGCGGGCTGGTGCAGCCGGCAGTGAAGTGCCGTGGTGTTGAGTACCTCCGGATAATCTACGGCCCCGACTACACCGTTCCGGAGAACCTCGACCGGTTGCGGCAAAGGGGCCTGGGCGCAAAACGCTCCCTGGCGATGAGGGAGTTCGCATTGGGAGTGGAGGGACTGGAGCGGTTCGTGCGCAATGAGCCGTTGCGCAGGGTGCACGAGTGCGTGTTCGCGGTTCTTGCCCTGGAGAGCGAGCCGGTGGATCCGCGGCTGTAAGCGTGACCCTCCGCGTCCTTACCGATCAGGGTAGTGATCCCTCACCGATGTTCTGATGTCCTTGACGAGTATCTAACGCTTCGTCGAACTGACGAAAACGAGTCAACGGCTCACAATCGATGCAATGACCGATCTCACGGAGACACGCCGCAGAGCACTTCCCATCCTGAGGGAGCACCTCGGCATGGAAGATCCGTCCGTAGCCGTCTTGGTCTCTCTTAGCACCACGACCTTCGGCCCAGAAAGGTCCGCTCGGCTCTTCGAATTGCTGAGGGCAACATGGCTCAGCCAACGATATTGGGGGTTGGCGATCATTGCCTCCGTGGTCGCGGGCACGCGTGTGTTGGGGGAGGGTTGGTGGACAAGTAAACAACGGTCGCAATGGCCGGCGGGCTCCGACCTTGGAGTTCACAAGAGTCCTGAAGAGATCCTTTGTGGCCCAGACGGCCTGTCCTCGGGTCGCTCCAACATCCTGACTCATCTTGAGTATCGGATCGCCGAGGAAGTGGCAGTCTTGGCGTGGGGCCTGCCGGTGGATTACGTGGATCTGAATTCATCTGAGGAGCTAGATCGCTTGAAAGCAGTTCCTCGGGGCTCTTCCCCTGGGGATCGCCTTGTTCTGGCTTACGACCCGGGATGTGTAGTCGACGCCGTAGTTGAAAGCCGTCCCGACAATGAACTGGGTACTCGCCTCGATCTCGAATCGTCTAGATCGTCAGTGCCGGCCGAGGTCTGGTGGGCGTGGTGTTCTGCTTTCCCGCACGCTGGACCTTTTCCTCTTCCCGCCGAGGTGCCTTCTCCCTACGACGCCCCCCTTGATCACCTTCGAGTTGCCAAACTGAGAGCTCAACTTTTCGAACGGGGAGTATCCAAGAGGGATGCGGGAGATTCATGGGAAACCGCTCGAGACCTTTGCTATGCCTTAGCGAGGCTAGAAGACCGCCGTTTCGGCGATCTGTTCCGGTGGATGTCCAGAGCTGAAGCTGTTCTCGATGGAAAGGCCGGAAGGTAGTATTAAGGTTCCGTGAGGCGGTTAGTGTGCGGTTCCTAAGCGCCCCATCTACCGGCTTCTTGGCCTCGCCTCCGCCTCGAGCCATGGGATAAATCGCCCGATCGGCGAACCTGGTAGATGAGCCCCAAAAGGGCCGGCCATCCGTTCGCAAGGAGGCTCTTCACACCGTGGATGCCCGTTATGTGATCTGGCTTTCCGAACTTCGCTCCGGCGACGTCCCCTTGGTGGGCGGCAAGAACTCTTCGTTGGGCGAGCTGATAGGAAACCTGTCTCCGGACGGCATCATCGTCCCCGACGGGTTTGCCACCACCGCCGGAGCCTACCGGGAGTTCATGGGTCACAACGACCTGGAACGAGCGCTAGAGCGCGCGCTCGAGAGACTGCGTGGGGGTGCCGATCTTGCGGAGGTCGGGTTGTCCATCCGCACTCGCTTCTTAGCCGGAGAGATCCCGTCTGAGGTCGAAGCAGCGATCTCAGCCGCTTACGAACGCCTGGCTGAATCGGTTGGAAGAGCCGACCCGGAGGTTGCGGTGAGGAGCAGCGCCACCGCCGAGGATCTCCCCGACGCCAGCTTTGCCGGCCAGCAGGAGACCTACTTGAACGTACGGGGGCGTGAGGCTCTGATCGATGCCTGTAGACGATGTTTCGCCTCCCTGTTCACGGATCGTGCGATCAGCTACCGAGTACATCGTGGCTTCGATCATCGCAGCGTTGCACTTTCGGTCGGCGTGCAACTCATGGTCCGATCGGATCTGGCGGGCTCGGGGGTCATGTTTTCGGTCGATACCGAGACGGGGTTTCCCGACGTCGTCGTGATGAATGCCGCCTGGGGCCTGGGCGAGTCGGTCGTGAGCGGCGCCGTCGATCCCGACGAATACCTGGTGTTCAAGCCTCTTATCGGCCGTCCCGGGTTGAAGCCGATCATCTCCAAGAAACGGGGCGCCAAGCAGCAAAAGATCGTTTACGGCGAGAAGGGCGGCACATGCACGCTCGATACCACGTCTGCCGAGCGGGCCTCGTATGTGCTGAGCGACGACGAGATCCTGACCCTGGCAAGCTGGGCCTGTCGGATCGAGTCCCACTACGGCAGGCCGATGGACATCGAGTGGGCCAAGGACGGGAGCACCGGGAAGCTTTATGTCGTGCAGGCAAGGCCCGAAACCGTGCAGGCCCGTAAGGAGTCGACGCACCTTCGCACCTTCCGCCTGACGTCCACCGGCCGGGAGCTGGTGAGGGGTGCGGCGGTCGGGGACGCCATCGCCGCCGGGCCGGTACGTAAGCTGGCGAGCCCCGCAGAGATTGGCCTCTTCCCGCCCGGCGCGGTGCTGGTGACCGGGATCACCGACCCGGATTGGGAGCCGATCATGAAACGGGCGGCGGCAATCGTCACCGACCACGGCGGCCGCACCTCGCACGCCGCCATCGTGAGTCGTGAGCTCGGCCTGCCCGCGATCGTCGGAACGGGCAACGCAAGCGAGGTGCTGGAGGACGGGCAAACGGTCACAGTCTCATGCGCGGAGGGGGACGAGGGCCGGGTATACGACGGGCTCGTGAGTTACGAAGAGGAGCTGATAGACCTTCAGGCGGTGCCTTCGACGCGGACAAAGATCATGCTCAACCTCGCCAACCCTTCGAGTGCGTTCAGGTGGTGGCGGCTGCCCGCCGACGGCGTGGGGCTTGCGCGGATCGAATTCATCGTCATGAACCTGATCCAGATCCACCCGATGGCCCTGGTCAAGCTGCGGGAGGTGAGCGACCTGAAGGTCAGGGCGCAGATCGAGACGATCGTCGCAGGCTACTCCGACCCATCGGAGTACTTCGTCGACCGGCTCGCCTCCGGGGTGGCTCGAATTGCCGCCTCTCGCTACCCCAACCCGGTGGTCGTCCGGATGAGCGATTTCAAGTCCAACGAGTACCGGCAGCTGATCGGTGGCGAACAGTTCGAGCCGGTCGAGGAAAACCCGATGATCGGGTGGAGAGGCGCCAGCCGCTACTACAGCCCCGGCTACCGCGAGGGATTCGCCCTCGAGTGCCGGTCGCTGCACCGGGTACGCGGGGAGATGGGCCTCTCCAACGTGATCTTGATGATCCCGTTTTGCCGCACGATCAACGAGGCGGACCGGGTGCTCGAGGCCATGGCCGCAGAGGGTCTGCGGCGGGGCGAAGGGGGTCTCAAGGTCTTCGTGATGGCAGAAGTTCCCTCCAACATCCTTCTCGCCGGCGACTTTGCCACCCGCTTCGACGGCTTCTCCATCGGAAGCAACGATCTCACCCAGCTGACTCTCGGAGTGGACCGTGACTCGGAGGCTTTGGCACACCTGTTCGACGAGCTCAACCCCGCGGTCACCCAGAGCATTCGTAGGCTAATCTCCGAGGCGCACGCCGCCGGCGTGCCCGTCGGCCTCTGCGGCCAGAAGCCGAGCGACGCGCCCGAGTTCGCCGCACTGCTCGTCGAAGCGGGCATCGACTCGATCTCGGTGACTCCCGACAGCTTCCTCCGCGTCAAGGGCGTAGTTGCTTCGGCCGAAACCCGGGTGGGCTACCGAGCGCCCCTGGAGGAGCCATGATCGCCCGGTCCCGGTTGACTAGCCAGGCCCCTTCAGGCGTAGCGGCTGGGGCCGGGGCCGGACGTGCCGGACTGGTTCCAACCCGCAGCGTTGGGCTCCGGCCCCGTTAGCCGGATGCTTTGGTCAATGCCGGATCGACCCACCTTGCAAGGGCCGCTTCGACCTCCTCGGGTCGGATCGGTTTGGAGATGTAATCGTCCATTCCGGCTTCCAAACACCGCTCACGGTCGCCTTCCATGGCCGCCGCCGTCATTGCGATCACGGGCGTATGCCCGGACGAGCCCTCCCGAAGACGAATGCGTCTTGTTGCGGTGTAACCGTCCATCTCCGGCATCTGGCAGTCCATCAGCACCGCGGAATAGGCGGCTCGGGCGACGAACTCGAGGGCCGCGAGGCCGTTCTCGGCCACATCGGTGGAAAAGCCCAGCCCCTCTACGATCGCGGTTGCAACCAGCTGGCTTACCTTGTTGTCCTCCACGACAAGCACGCGGCCGCGGCTGCCCCCGGCCGTTGCGGAGCGCCTGCCGAGGCTCTTCCCGTTGCCGGTGACCGCCGGTACGGCCTCATCTAGGGTAGCCTCGGCCGCCCGGGCGAGAGGCAGCTCGAACCAGAATGTGCTGCCCCGGCCGGGCTCACTTTCGAGGCCGATCGTTCCTTCCATCAGCGCCACAATCTTGCGGCAGATCGCCAGGCCCAATCCCGTACCCCCGAACCGTCTGGTCGTAGAGCTGTCGGCTTGAGAGAAGGGCTCGAACAGCTTGTCGCGGTCCTCCAGCGCGATGCCGATACCTGTATCCTCGACCTCGAAGCGCACGATCACCCCGCCGGCCGTTTCCCCAGCCAGTCCGGCACGCACGGTGACCTCCCCGTGCTCGGTGAATTTGAAAGCGTTGGAGATCAGGTTGATCAGTACCTGCCGAAGACGTGCAGGGTCGCCTAGAAGATGGGCTGGCATCGCATCGGAGGCAACCGTCCGCGTAGCTAGCCCCTTGGCGGCCGCGGTCTCGGTGAAGAGGTGGGCAGCGTCCTCCAAGAGCTCTCGCAGATTGAAATCAACCGTCTCGAGCTCCACCCGATCTGCCTCGATCTTGGAATAGTCCAGGATGTCGTTGATGATCGCCAGAAGGGACTCGCCGGCGCCCCTGACGCCTTCGGCGTACTCGCGCTGGCGCTCGTCCAGCGTGGTCTTGAGCAGCAGACCGGTCAGTCCGATCACCCCGTTCATCGGGGTCCTGATCTCATGGCTCATCGTAGCCAGAAACTCGCTCTTGAGCCGGGAAGACTCCATCGCAGCGTCCCTGGCCTTGGCGAGCTCGTCGTTGGCATGCGCAAGGTTCTCGGCGGCGATGCGCTGCGCATCGATCGACTCGCACCTCGCCAGAGCAAGATCGACCATGACGGTGAACGACTCCAGCAGGGCCAGCTCCTCCTTGCCAAAAAACGGCGTGTAAGCACTTGTCCAGATGAGCAATACGCCCGAGCCTAGGGGCAGCTCTACGATGTGCTGCCCGCTGGATCCCCTGAGACCTGCTGCTACCAGGTCCGGATCTACGCCATGAGTGCCCAGGAGGTTTCCCGCCTCGTCCACCAGGGCCGCACCCCACCCTCCCAGAACGCCGGCAACATGAGGTAGCACCTGAGCGGCTACTTCCTGCGGCGTCGTGGCAGCCATCAGCCCGAGCTCGGCCTTTTGGAGGAATCTTTCCTCGGGGCGCCGCCAAACCTTGCGCAACGGGGCCGGTGGTGCGAAGCCTGCGAAGAACAGCACGGCGCTTCCCATCGCCAGAAGCTGGACGAAAAAGATTGCAGTTGTTTCCTGATAGGCGCCGTTCGCCATTGCCGCAAGGAGCAACGCCAGGATCATCAGTGCCGAAGCGACGCTCAGCGTCCTCATCCTCAGGCGGGAAACGGTGGGGTTGTCGGCGCCGCCTCGCCACAGCCGGACGGCCGTGAAAGTGGAGAGCGTCGCCCACTGGAACAGGAGCACAGCCACGTAGCCTCCATACCACGACGGCCACCGCTCGCCGGGCGGCGGGAAGCGCGGAAGGGCAAGGGTAAAGAGCACGACCGCGGCAGTTAGGCCGGCGGCCACTCGCTCGATGCGTCTGCCGGGGAGCTCGAAAGCTGCGGAGAAGCGATAAAGGGAGTACGGGAACAGGGCTAGAAGAACTACGAGAGTCTTTTGAACCCAGGTTAGGGGACCCGAGTCAACATCGGCGGGAAGAAAGTATCCGATCCCCGCCACGACAGCCATCATGCCTAGCGAGGCGGCGGCCCAGCGCGACTCCACCGAACGCCTTCGGCGCC
>JBBDRH010000065.1:0-1811 GCA_040905645.1 Actinomycetota bacterium | reverse complement strand
GGCGTGGTCGGGGTCGATGACGTGGGGGGCGTCGCGGGAGTGGGAGTGGGGCTGGGCGTCGGAGCCGGCGTGGAGCTGTCCACGGGTGCGCAGGTCGAGCTGTTGACCGTGTTGCTGTCGAGGGTCACCGCTCCATTTCGTGCCAGGAGCCTTCCCTCGACGTCGGCGCCCGTGGTTGCCGTTATCGAGGTTAGCGCCAGAATGCTTCCCTTGAACTGCGTCTCGGTTCCGAGGGTTGCGGAGCTGCCTACCTGCCAGAAGAGGCTGCAGGTGCCTCCGTTGATGAACTCCACGCTGCTGTTAGAGGCGGTTACCAGGGTGGATCCGATCTGGAACACGAAGACGGAGTCGGGGTTGCCCTGGGTATTTAGCGTCAGAGTTCCGGTCAGAAAGGCCGATGAGTCGAAACAGTAGGTGCCGGGTACGAGAGTCAGACCGCCGAGGTCCTGGCCGGTGAGGTTATTCGCGGGTAGGCACTCCTCGCCGGCAAGAGTGTTGTAGGCGGTGGTCAGCTCGGTTTGTGCCTGGCCGGCATTGGAGTCCGCGGTGTGAATGGTCCCGGGAGCGTTAACGATGCCGGGAGGGAACCCCGTGGCTGCAGAACCGGGACTGACTCCAAGATTTCCGTCGATCACCGATGGCCCGGTGTTGGTCACGGTCGATCCCGCCAGGACGGCGAAGCTCCCGAGGGTGCCCAGAGTCGGAGCCGTTGCTGCAGTGGCCGGAGTGCTTATCAAAACCATCGTCACCAATGCCACAAGAATCGGGGTTATGCGAGTTGCGATCGTCTTCATGGTGTTCCTGTCCCCGCAGTGGATGCGGAAGAGGTGTGTGGGCCAAGCGGGCGTACAGGTTGGCTGGAAGCTTGCCGCTTTGGGAAGGGGACGGTGATGGGCGCAAGAGCCGCCGGCCGCTGGGCCTTTCCAATTCCTACCGTCTATATCGTCACAAACCGGTACGACCGATAGCTTTTTCTCAAATTGTTGCTGGGTTTTGCCTAAGAGTCCGACTGCGGGCGACGATTCTCTTGCCACCTCGCGGGGTATTGCTTTCCCTGGCGCCGCTCTGAGGTGTAGGTTGCCTGCGTCGGGAGGAGGTACACAATGAGCGAGGGCGAGGGGCCGGCAATGTCGTGGGTCAGGGAGTACAACGCACAGATCATTTCGCTCGGCGAGCTGGCAGACAAGATAGCGGACCACGATTTTCAGCCAGGCAAAGGCGAAGGGGACCAGCCCGCTCTGGCTCGCGCCCTCGAGTACCAGGATGCCGACTACGAAGCGGGAACCTTTGACGAGGTCTATCGCGCCCGGGCTTACGGACTTCTCACCCGCCAGGAGATGGACTCCATCCTGGATCGCGTAAAGCTGAGGGAAGATGAAAAGGGTGTGCTGGAGCCTTACTGCGACTGCGAGGCAGGCGCCTCACCCGCGGACGCTCCCCTGATCGAGCTCAAAGCATCGATGGACCCGTACCTGGTGAAAGTCAACGATGGGTACGTCAAGATTCAGGTGATCTGACACAGATCCGCGATAGAACCCGCCGGCCTGGGTAAATCGAATGGGTGACCGACCGGCTGATCGCAGGACGTTTTCTCATCGGCGAATCTTTGGGCCACGGAGGCATGGGCTCCGTCTGGCGCGCCGAGGACCAGCTTCTCGGGAGAGTGGTCGCCCTCAAGGAGGTTCAGATACCTTCGACGCTCGCTTCTGTCGAGCGTGACTCGGTCCGAGAACGTGTTATTCGAGAAGCCCGGGCGGCGGCCAAGCTGAGCCACCCCTCGGCCGTCACCGTTTTTGATGTGATCGAGGAGG
>JBBDRH010000064.1:0-1815 GCA_040905645.1 Actinomycetota bacterium | reverse complement strand
GTCTTGAGATCCTGGGGATTATGGACGCCACCCCGGTTCCCCACAACGGATGCCGGCCGGTCAAGAGGCGGAGGGTATGAGATTGAGCGAGCGTAGCGAGCGAATCGTAGCTTTTGGGCCTTACTCCGGTCCGCAGCGACCGAAGGGAGCGTAGGCCGTGCCAAACCAACCCAACCCAGTTTGCAGGCTCTGCCGTCGTGAGCGCGTCAAGCTCTACCTGAAGGGCACACGCTGCGACTCCGTGAAGTGCGGGGTGGAGCGCAGGCCCTACCCGCCGGGGGACCATGGGCGGGGACGCATCAAGGAGAGCGAGTACCTGATCCAGCTTCGCGAGAAGCAGAAGGCTCGCCGAATCTACGGCGTCCGGGAAAAGCAGTTCCGTCTTTACTACCAGAAGGCCACGCGGGCCAAAGGGGTCACGGGCACCCGTCTCCTCCAGACGCTGGAGACCCGGCTCGACAACGTCCTCTACCGCGGTGGCCTGGCGATGAGCCGTGCCCAGGCCCGGCAGTTCGTCAGTCATGGCCATTTTCAGGTCAACGGAAAGAAGGTGGACATACCCTCCTACCAGGTCAAGCCCGGCGACGTGGTTGAGGCCAGAGAGCGGTCCCGGTCCGTGGGCCGCATAGTTGAAGCCGCAGCCTACGCCGCCAACCGGATCATCCCCGGCTGGTTGAGCCTCGAGGCGGGCGAGCTTCGTATCACCGTTTTGGGCGAACCTGCTCGCGAGATGATCGATGTTCCCGTACAGGAGCAGATGATCGTCGAGCTCTACTCGAAGTAGCTCCAAGGAAGGACTTCACAATATGGAATCGAACTTGCTGGTTGTCCATCGCCCCCAGATTGCGTTCGAGTCACAGGACGAAGGCAACTTCGCCCGCGTGACCATCGAGCCGCTGGAGCCGGGCTTTGGATACACATTGGGGAACTCGCTCAGGCGAACCCTCATCTCCTCGATTCCCGGCGCCGCTGTCACCGCCATCAAGATTCAGGGCGTCCAGCACGAATTCTCAACGGTTCCGGGGGTCAAGGAAGACGTAACGGACATCATCCTCAACATCAAGCAGCTCGTCCTGCGCTCCGAGTCGCAGGAGGCCACGATGATCAGGCTGAACGTCAACGGCCCGAAGGAGGTGGCCGCCTCCGATATCGAGCTGCCGGCGGGCATCGAGGTTCTCAACCCCGACCTGCACATCTGCACCATCAACAAGCGGGCCCGCCTGGAGATCGAGATGATGGTCGAGATGGGCCGCGGCTATGTGTCCTCCGAGAGGAACAAGCCGGCCGGTGCTCCGATCGGTCTGATTCCGGTCGACTCGATCTTCTCTCCGGTTCGGAGGGTGACCTACGCAGTCGAGCCCACCCGTGTCGAGCAGAAGACCGACTACGACCGGTTGATCGTCGACATCGAGACCAACGGTGGCCTCACCCCCAAGGAAGCCCTGTCGGCAGCCGGCCGCACGCTGGTCGAGCTGTTCCAGCTCTTTGCCGACCTGGCCGAAGGCCCGGGCCTGCTGCTGGGTCCCGAGCCGGGCGCCGAGGGAGAAGGGACCGACCTCAGCCTTCCCATCGAGGAGATGGACTTCTCGGTGCGCTCCTACAACTGCCTCAAGCGTGAAGGTGTGACCAACATCGGGCAGCTCGTCGAGAAGTCCGAGCAGGACCTGCTGGACATCCGCAACTTTGGCCAGAAGTCGATCGACGAGGTGAAACAGAAGCTCGCCGAGCTGGGTCTGGGCCTCAAGCAGCGCGGCCTGGGATAGATGGCTACCACGCGGGGGGACGGTTAAGTGCCCAAGCCAACCAAAGGTCCAC
>JBBDRH010000063.1:0-11195 GCA_040905645.1 Actinomycetota bacterium | reverse complement strand
ATCTCGTAGCGCCGCTCGTCGGACCGCCCCGGCAGGACTCTCATCCCCACCGCAGTGTCATAGGAAAAAAAGGTGAGCCCCATCACGTCTCCCTGCAGGCGAATCGACCTGATCGGCAGCGGGCTCTCACCGTTGTTTCGGACAACCACATGAATAACCTGCTGGGAATCGGGATCCAGGGTGATCGGACGGTCGTCCGAGGACCTCGTGACGTCCTGGTCCTCGATGCGGGCCTCAATCGTCGCAGTTTGCGCTCGTGCGGCCGCCGCCGGCAGAAAAAGGATGCCTGCAACGGCAACCAACGCCATCGCACGACGCTTCATCTCAGGGGTTCTCCTAGCCCTCCCGATCCTAGCACCGGCAAATCGGCGCGGCCAGATACCCTCTGAACCTGAAAGCCTGGGCTTCGGCGCTACCTGAGGGTGCGGTTTCCCGAGAATCGGCCGGGGCCCATGCCTCTGCGGCTCGCCCGCTTGCGGCTGCGGAAGTAGACGAACAGCATTGCGGCTCCCGCCAGGACCAGCATCAGCGGAACCAAGGAGCCACCTTCGTCGGCCACCGGCTCCGGGTCGATGTTGTCGATTGCAGCCACGAGGTCGGTCGGTGAGGGAGACGGCGAAGGCGAGGGCGAGGGCTCCAGGGAGGGGAATGGTGAGGGTATTACCTCAAAGGGCAGCAGGGGGGCACCGGCTGCCTGGACCGTCCTGCTTCCCGGGAGCGGGGGCCTGGTGGTCGGTATGGTTCTTCCCCCGGCAGTCGCCGGCGTCCGAACGGAAGGTGTCGGGCTGGGGTTGCCGCTACGGCCGGGAAGACCCACTCCCGGACGGCCGGCCTGTCCTTGGTCGCGTCCGTCGGTGGCGAACGAGTCTGCACCGTCGCTGCCGCTGTTGGTGCCGGTTCCGGCGCTCCCTGGCTGGCCGGGAGGGGTATTGGCGTTTCCGCCGCCTGAAGGCGGGGGATCGGTATTGTCGCCGCCGATGCTCTGGCCACCGGAGGAAGGATTGTCGTCAAGCGTGCCGACGTCTATGTCACTGTCATCGACTTGTGCGAACGCGGAAGTTGCCATCAGACCCACGGTGAAAAGGGCGGCAAGAACTATGCTCGCGTGTCTCACTCCAAGGCGCCTGGCAAAACGGAGCATGATTCGTTTAGTCTAGGTCAACAGGGGGCACAAGGTCGAACTAGAGGTCCAACGGCGACATGCCGCGCCCTTCCAGGCCCATGTTAAGATCGAAGCTCCTGTACAAGACGTTCATGGGCACACGCCCCGTAGGTATTAAGGCTCTGATGGCGCTCGACTCCCCAGCAAAAACTCAGATCATCGCGGACTACGCTCGCTCCGACGCCGACACCGGCTCTCCGGAGGTGCAGGTTGCGATCTTCTCGAAGCGAATCACCGAGTTGACCGACCACCTGCGTACCCACAAGTCGGATCATGCCTCCCGGCGAGGACTGCTTCGGCTGGTCGGACGGCGGAAGCGGCTTCTCGAGTACCTCAAGCACGAGGATGTCGAGCGGTACCGGGCCCTTATCGAAAGCCTGGGGCTGCGCCGATAGCATTCGAGACAAGGAGGACCTTCTAGCACCCAGACCATTCAGGGAGGAAGGGACACTAGCCCCAGTTTTCAGTGGCGAGCGCTTAGTCAGCCTGAGCCCTCACCACTGACAACTGGCAGGAGATGCTCCGCTTCCTCAATCCAAAGCGGAGGTAACCAATGAGTTCCAAATCTGTACATTCCGTCGAACGTAATATCGGTGGACCAGTCGTGCGTTTCGAGACCGGCAGGCTGGCCCAGCTGGCGGACGGCGCAGTTCTCGCCCAGATGGGTGAGACATCCATGACGGTGGCCGTCACCGCCGCAAGCAGCGTACGGGAGGGCACCGACTTCTTCCCTCTCACCGTGGACATCGAAGAGCGAATGTACGCCGCGGGCAAGATCCCCGGCGGCTTCTTCAGGCGTGAGGGCAAGGCCAGCGAGAGTGCCACGCTCACGGCTCGCCTGATCGACAGGCCGCTCAGGCCCTGCTTCCCCGACGGGTTCCGCAACGATATTCACGTGGTGGGCCTGGTCCTGGGTGTCGATGGAGAGAATCCATTCGACATCCTCGCCATCAACGGTGCCTCGGCGGCCCTGATGCTCTCCGGCATCCCCTTCGAGGGCCCGGTAGGTGCGGTGCGTGTGGCGCACCTGGACGGCGAGTGGGTGGGCAACCCCTCCCACGAGGACTCCGAGAACGCAACCTTTGAGATGGTCGTGGCCGGGCGCAAGAACACCACCGGCAGTGCCGACATTCTGATGGTCGAGGCCGGTGCCACCGCCGACTCGCTCGACCTGGTGGCCGAGGGGGCGCCCGAGATCAGCGAAGCAGTCGTTGCTTCCGGCCTCGAGGAGGCCAAGAAGTGGATCGTTGAGGCGATCGAGCTGCAGGAGGAGCTGGTGGCCAAAGCCGGCGTCAAGGAGCAGACCAAGAGCTGGGTCATCGCCGGCGAGCTGCCCGCCGACCTCACCGCCAAGGTGAACGAGATTGCAGGCAACGAGCTCTCCAAGATCCTGGCCATCGCCGACAAGCAGGAGCGGGAGACCGCCCAGGACAACCTCCAGGCCAAGGTCCTCGAGCAGCTCGAGCCCGAGTACGTGGATAACCCCGGTGACGTAAAGACCGCCTTCCGCAAGCTAGTCAAATCGATGATTCGCTCCCGTATCACCGAGGAGGGCAAGCGCATCGACGGCCGCGGTCTCACCGACATCCGGGAGATCTCCTGCGAGGTCGGCCTCATCCCCAAAGTTCACGGCACCGGCCTTTTCAACCGGGGCCAGACCCAGGTCCTCTCCACCCTTACGCTGGGCATGCTGAAGCTGGAGCAGACCATCGACGACCTGGGCCCGAACGACTCCAAGCGCTACATGCACCACTACAACTTCCCCCCCTTCTCCACCGGCGAGACCGGTTTCATGCGGGGGCCGAAGCGCCGAGAGATCGGCCACGGAGCGCTCGCCGAGCGTGCCCTGCTGCCGGTGATCCCGCCCTCCGATGACTTCCCTTACGCGATCCGGGTGGTCAGCGAGGTGATGGCCTCCAACGGCTCCTCCTCGATGGCCAGCGTGTGCGCCTCGAGCCTGTGCCTGATGGATGCAGGGGTGCCGATCAAGAGCCCGGTGGCCGGTATCGCCATGGGCCTGATCAGCGAAGGCGGCAAGTTCGTCACCCTCACCGACATCCTGGGGGCCGAGGACGGTTACGGCGACATGGACTTCAAGGTAGCTGGCACCGCCAACATGATCACGGCGCTGCAGCTCGACACCAAGATCGGCGGCATCCCCTCCGAGGTCCTGGCCGAAGCGCTGCACCAGGCCAAGGACGCCCGGTTGTTCGTCCTGGGCAAGATGAAGGAGGTCCTGGACGGCCCCCGTGCGGAGCTCAGCGCCAACGCACCCCGAGTGGTCACGATCAAGATCCCGGTGGACAAGATCGGCGAGGTCATCGGCCCCAAGGGCAAGCGGATCAACGAGATCGTTGCACTCACCGGCGTCCAGGTGGACATCGAGGACGACGGCACCGTGCGCATCGGCGCAGTCGAGCAGGGCCCGGCCGACGAGGCTCGCCGGATGATCGAGGAGGTAGCCAACCCGAAGATCCCGCTTCCCGGGGAACGGTTCAACGGGCGAGTGGTCAAGATCGTCGATTTCGGCGCTTTCGTGAACCTCACCGGCGGAACCGACGGCCTGGTACACATCTCGAAGCTCGGTGGAGACATCCGGCTGGCACGGGTGGAGGACGTCCTCAGTGAGGGCGACACCCTGGAGGTCGAGGTCACCGAGATAGATGCCCGGGGGAAGATCTCGCTCAGCCCGGTCAAGCTCCCGCCCAGAGTTGCAGAGCTTCCCGCCGACTACGAGGCCAAGAACCCCAGGCCCTCGCGATCCGGAAGCGACAGGCCGCGTCGGGACGGGGACCGAGACAGAGACAGAGGTCCTCGCCGTCCTGCCGGCCGGGGTTCCCGCTACTGATCGGGCGCCCTGAGGCGCCGGCATCGAGTAGATAGGGGCAGTCGAGGAATGCTTTGGCCCACGATGTAGAAAGGACGGTGCTGCCCAGCGGGCTCACCGTCCTGACCGAACGTATGCCCGAGGTGCGGTCCGTTGCTCTGGGGTTCTGGATCAACGTCGGCTCGCGGGATGAGCCTGCCCCCATTCAGGGTTCGTCACATTTCCTGGAGCACCTGCTGTTCAAGGGCACGCCTACGCGCACGGCGCGGGAGATTGCCGAGGCCTTCGACGCGGTCGGGGGCGAAGCCAACGCCTTCTCCGAGAAGGAGTACACGTGCTTTTTCGGGAGGGTCCTCGACAAGGACCTCCCCTTGGCAACCGAGCTTCTGGCCGACATGATGCTGAACTCGATAATTTCCCCGGAGGACATCGAGGCGGAGCGCAACGTCATCATGGAGGAGCTGGCGATGCTCGAGGACACGCCCGAGGACCTCGTTCACGACGTCTTCGCCGAAACTCTCTTCGGTAACCACCCACTGGGGCGCGAGATCATGGGCACCACGGAGACGGTCGGCTCCATCGACCAGGCGTCGCTGCGGGCGTTCCATGAGGTCAACTATCGTTCGGCCAATATCTGTGTAGCGGCCGCGGGCAACGTCGAGCACGAGCATCTGATCAAGTGGATTGGAGATGGGTTTGCCGCAGGCGAGGAGGCGCCGGTAGCAAGAACGCTGTTCCCGCCCGAGCCTCGGGGGAGGGTGCGCCTGCTGAACCGGCCTAGCGAGTTGGCCCACGTGGTGGTGGGCGGCCTAGGCTACCGGAGCCGGCACCCACTGAGGTTCGCCTGGGGAGTGCTGGACAATCTTCTGGGCGGCGGGATGTCCTCCAGGCTCTTCCAGGAGATCCGCGAGAAGCGGGGGTTGTGCTACTCGGTCTTCTCCTACCGGAACCTGTTCACGGAGACCGGGGCCTACGGAATTTACGCCGGCACCGCTCCGGGCAGCGCCCGACAAGTGGTGGACCTGATCACCGAGGAGCTGGACCGGATGCTGCAGTCGGGGGTGACCGACAAAGAGCTCGAGCGAGCCAAGGGCCACATGAAAGGCGGCGTGGTGCTGGCGCTGGAGGATCCTTCCTCACGAATGTCCAGACTCGGAAGGTCCCAGATCGTGGGCAGTGAGCTGGTCACGATCGACGAGATCCTTGCCCGGGTTGACTCGGTCACCATCGAGCAGGTGGCGACGGTTGCCAAGGAGCTGCTCATCGAGGAGAACCGAATTCTCACGGTGATCGGTCCGTTCGCGGAGAAGGAGTTCGGCGACTGGGCGGACGCGGGTTAGCGGCGATGCGTAGAGCCACCGGCGCCGACGATTTCGCCGAAAAAAAGATCAGGACGCGGGTTAGTTGACCAGCGTAGGTGTGATCGGCGCCGCCGGCCGCATGGGCCGGGAGGTGTGCGCGGCCATCCGGGCGGAGCCCGACCTGGTGCTCGGCGCAATGATCGACGTCGGCTTTGAGGACGATGTTGCTGCAGCCGGTCTCGGGGACATTATCGACACCGGCGGTGCGCCGGTGGTGGTGAGCGACCGGCTAGATGCCCTGGCCGAGGCGGGGGTTAGGGTTGCCGTCGACTTCACCAAAGCCGAGGCCGCGGTAGAAAACATCAAGTGGTGTGTCGACCACGGAATCCACGTGGTGGTGGGAACGTCGGGCATCCCGACGGAGGCTCAGGCGGAGATAGCAGAGCTGTGCGGCCGGCTTGGCGGTCACGTCCTGATCGCCCCCAACTTCGCGATCGGGGCGGTCCTGGCGATGAAGTTCGCCGAGATGGCCGCGGCGTGGATGCCGGACGCCGAGGTGATCGAGCTGCACCACAGCGGCAAGCTGGACTCGCCCTCCGGGACCGCTCTCAACACCGTGGACGCGATCCTGCGGGGCCGTAAGGCAGCCCCGGCCGCCAGGCCCGGGGCCTTGACCGAGAGCTTGCCCGGGGCACGGGGCGCATCGAAAGACGGGGTGCACGTGCACAGCGTCCGTTTGCCGGGGCTGGTGGCCCACCAGGAGGTGATTTTCGGGGGGCCGGGCCAGACGTTGTCGATCCGCCACGACTCGATCGACCGGAAGTCGTTCATGCCGGGCGTCGTCGTGGCGGTCCGCGAGATCGGAAGGCACCCCGGCCTGACCGTGGGACTGGAGAAGTACCTGGGGCTCTGACAGCAGCGCCGGGCCCCAGTGGGGCCCGGCGCTGTTTTGGGCTGTGGTAAGCCTACGAACCCATCGTGTCGTCCATCTGCATCCCCATGCGAGCCGGCTCCGCAACGCGGTGGAGCAGCTCACGGAGCCCGATCGGCTGGAAGGCCGTTACTCCCTCCACATCGCGGACGGGGATCGCCACGTCGAGCTCCTCGTTGTCGTAGTGAAGCCACACTGCGTCCAGGTAGAGGCCAGGGATCTGCAGCACTCGCAGCTCGGCGTCCGATTCCTGATCCTCGGCAACCTCGGCGGCCTGCTGAAAGCCCCTTGCAAGCGATCCCAGGAACGGGTTCTTGCCGGCAACCTGCCGAATCTGCGGATCGTCCTGGTCCGTGGTGAGATCGAACAACTCGACGGGATCGCTGTTTTCTACGGCCATCACCCGCATTGAAGTGGGATCGGCCGGGGGCTGTTGCCCGTCGGCAACCGCGTCGAGCCCCATCGTGAAGACCAGGTGAGGGGAAGCCAGTGAAGCGTCCGCCATGCGCGCCATTGCCTCGGGGGAGAAGTCGCCGTCAGGGTTGGATTTGAGCGCCAGCAGCGGTCTTATCTCCCAGATCTTCCTGAGGATCGGCTCCTTAATGAGGAACGGCTTAATCTTCAAGACGATCCCCGACTTCGTGAAGTATGTGTGCGTCCATGACCCACTCCCCTGATAGCTGTTGGTGAAAGTATCCACGGAGACCGTTTGCTGGCCGTAGATGGGGTCGTCTATTTCGAAGAACTGAGCTCCGCCCACGGTGCTGCAGCCGTCGATCGCCATGAAGTGTCCGCCTCCGCCGCTCCACCCGATGCGGGCGCATACGACCTTTCCCTTCTTGAGCTCGTCGCGTACGGTTGCGAACGAGGCGGCCCCCCGGACCAGGACACGAGGTTGTTTGTGCGGGTGAGGGATTTCTGCAGGTACCACGGTACATTGCAGGCGCCGGGGACGGGGGCGGCACAACAGTTGCTCAACCCGAGCTCTGCGTTGGCTCTATGACCCACTTTCGGGCCGACAATCCCTATCGTGGCGACAATTCCTCAAGGCTCAACCCGCCGGGATCGTGGCCTGCGATCGCTTCACCGTGGAAACTGTCCGGCTCAAGACGCCGTACGTGCTGTTCTTCATCGAGCTTGGTAGCCGCCGGATCTGGCTCGGCGGTGTTACAGCTCACCCCGACGGACCCTGGATGGCCCAGCAAGCTCGGGAGTACTCGATGGCGACCGAAGTGACTCCACGGCGGTTTCTCATTCACGACCGTGACTCGAAGTTCTCTGGTCCATTCGATGAGGTTTTTGAGGTCGATGGAGTGGAGATGATTCTGACTCCGGTCGAACGCCAACGCGTACGCGGAAGGATGGGTAAGGGCGGTGCGAGAGGAATGTTTGGACTGGATGCTTATCGTCGGTCGACGCCATCTAATTCAGGTTCTACGTATCTACATCGAGCATTACACCCGGGAGAGACCAAACCGAGGTCTCGGCCTTCGTCCACCTTGGATCCTGTTAAGGGCAGGAATCGACCGGAAACCAAACCTTCATCGATCTCTCGGAGAGATCGACTTGGCGGGGGGTTGCTCCATGAGTACTACCTATAACTAGCCAAGAGGGTGCGTCATGCCGATCGTTTCCAAACCCTTCCCTACCGGTTGGATTGGAGGTTTTCCTGCGTCACTACGCACGCGAAAACGAACACCGGCTCGGGCTTGGGAACAGCGTAAAATTGCCAGACACGAAAAGGGTGACGAGAGCAGCTACCGCCTTGGGCATTGCGTTTCCGAAAGACAGCTGGCCGCTGGTAGCCCGCGACGAGGAGCTTCGTCACCTCTCGAAATTGCTTCGTCTACCGCGGAGTGCGGCGATCCTGGTTGGTCCTGCCGGGATCGGCAAGACGCGATTAGCACGCGAGTTCCTGCAATTCGCTTCTGCTGAAGGGTTCGTCTCGATTCGAGTGACTCCGAGTCTTTCTACCAGCCACCTTCCGTTTGGAGCCTTTGCCCCGCTCCTGCCCGATCCCGCTCCAAGCAACGAACAGGCTGCGCTGATCGGTGCAGTCGCCAGATCGATTGCCGATCGCGGTAACGGTCGTCCCGTCGTCCTATTCGTGGACGACGCCCACCTGCTCGACAATATGTCGTTGGCGCTCACCCACCGTTTGGCGACGACGGACGGCATCGTCGTGGTCGCCGCAGCTCGCTCCGACGCCCCCGCGACCCCAGACCTGGTAGCGCTATGGAAGGACGAGTTCGCCGACCGTCTCGAACTTAGACCCTTCTCCCCCGAGCAAGTACACGACCTACTCGAAGCGGCGCTGACCGGTCCCGTCGACGCAGGAACCGCCCATCTCCTGTGGGAGCGCTCCCAGGGCAACCCGTTGTTCCTTCGCGAGCTGGTTGCCGCGGCATTGGACGAGGACGTCTTGAGCGCCGAGTCGGGAACTTGGCGGCTGCGGCGGGAGGTTCCAGTCTCGCGTCGCCTGGTCGAGTTCGTCACGGCCCGGATGAGCGGAGCTGGACCGGCTGCTCGAAAGGCGTTGAACATGCTCGCCGTACACGAGCCATTGAGCCTCCTCCTTCTGCACCGCCTGGCTCCCGACGCCGACTTGGAAGCCCTCGAGCACGATGGGCTCATCCATTTCGACGCCAGAGGCAGGCGGAGAGAGCTGCGCCTCGGTCATCCGCTCTATGCCGACGTGCTGCGATCCGAATTCGGAGGGCTTGGATACGTCGCCGCCGCCCGATCGATTGCGGACGCCATCGACTCGGCCGGTGGACGTCGCCGTGATGACCCGCTACTGATGGGGGTGCTGCAGTTAGAGGGGGGCGGACCGGTCAAGCCGGATGTCCTGGCGCGCGCCGCGGCTATGGCCCGGGAACGGTTTAACTTTGGCCTCGCCGAACGATTGGCCCGGGGGGCCGTAGAAGCTGGCGCTGGCTTCGACACAACTCTGCTGCTGGGACAGCTCCTCTGGCTCCAGGGCCGCGCTGAAGAAGCCGAGCACGAGCTAGCCAAACTCGTTCTTCAGGCATCGACGGACTCCGAACGCTCCGTCCTTGCAGGCACTCGCATGACAGTGCTTTACGTGGGCCTCGACAAGCCGCAAGAAGCTCTCAAAGTGCTGGACGAGGCCGAGGCTACGATCGAAGATCTCACCAAGCGCGACCAGATAACAACCGAGCGAGCCCGGCTCCTGGCGAGGATAGGGAGGTACCAGGACTCGGTATCCCTGATCGAACCGCTGCTGGAGCGAACCCAGGATCAAGCCCTCGTTGCCGCCTGCATGGCGGCCGCAAACTCGATGGCTTTGGTTGGTCGAACGTCTGACGCAATCGAGGTCACGGAGCGAGGGCTTGCAGCGCACCTCGCGATGGAAGGGCCCCCCGCTCCTTTCGGGCCCTTTTTCCACCTGGTCCTCCGCTGTCATGCCCTCGTGCTCGCCGGCCAGATCGAGGCGGCGCGCAACCTCGCCAGCGAGGAACGCTTGAGAGCGGTCAGAAGCGGTTCGACCCAGGAACATGCCTTCTTCTCGATGTTGCTTGGAGTCGCTGAGCTTGCTGCCGGGAGAGTCGGGACGGCCGCACGCATGGCAGAGGAGGCAAGGCAACGCTTCCGAGAGCTGAACTGGGCGATCTTCGTCCGGATCTGCTGCAGCACTATCGCACACGCCGCTGCGCTCCGGTCAAACCTTCCCCGAGCGCGAGAAATGGTTTCCGAGGCGAATGCCCTCGGACTTTGGCCCAGCGACTTCTACGGTCCTGAGGTCCTGCGGGCTGAAGCATGGACGGAAGTGGCGGCTGGCGATTCGCGAAGGGGCTTCGAGTTGCTCGAAAAGGCGGCCCTAGTCGCCCGTTCGGGTGGGGCACTCGCGCTGGAAGCTGCCGCGCTTCACGACCTCGCCCGGCTTGGACATGCCGCATCGGTTGCTCCTCGACTCGCCGAGCTAAGGCTGGTCGTAGAAGGATCTCTTGCTACAGCGCGCTCCAATCACGCCAGCGCGCTGGCGGCGAGAAATGCGAAGGGGTTGGAATCAGCATCGGCGGAATTTGAGACGTTGGGCTCTCTCCTGCTGGCTGCCGAAGCTTCGGCGGACGCGGCGGTTGTCTGGAGCCAGTTGGGGGAGCCACGACGGGCCACTTGGGCGGGGCGCCGCTCCACGGCCCAGTTGGCCCCTTGCGAGGGTGCTCGCACTCCGACATTGAGCATCGATGCCTCCACCCGGGCGGCACTGACCTCTCGGGAGCTGGAGATCGCCCGGCTCGCACGGGATGGCCTTTCCAACAAGGAGATTGCCAGGCGGTTAGTGCTGTCGCACCGCACGGTCGAGAACAAACTTCATTCTGCGTACATAAAGCTGGGTGTGCATGGTCGCAAAGAACTGGTCGACGCCCTTGAGCCCCCCTGAACCGCTGCACCACCCCTCACGGATCAATGCCAGATCGCAAGTTCGAAGACTTCGGCCGTATTTTGAGTGGTCTGTACTCTGTCGGCGGAGGCAAAGCAAGGGCATTCTGAAGCCGGAGCGGCGGGTTCGATTGGACCGCCGACGGAGTGATGAGCGGGGAGGGAGACGTGGACGTGTACGGGGCATCACTGGCATCCCTGAGGGGCGCACTGCGGGGCGACGTCATTTGTCCCGAGGACGAGCGGTACGACCAGGCGCGGACCGTTCACAATGCTTCGATCGATCGGCGACCGGCCGTCATCGCCCGATGCCTTGAAGCTGCCGATGTAAGGACCGCACTTATGTTTGCACAAGAGCATGCGCTCGAGGTCGCGGTCCGAGGTGGAGGACATAGTCCGAGCGGGCACTGCGTCGTCGACGGAGGCCTCGTCATCGACCTTTCGGGCATGAGGTCGGTAAAGGTTGACCCCGAAACAAGAGTGGCTCGAGTCGCGGGAGGAGCACTGCTGGGCGATCTCGATCGGGCTACCCACCCCTTCGGTATGGCAACCCCAACGGGAATTATCTCC
>JBBDRH010000062.1:0-1845 GCA_040905645.1 Actinomycetota bacterium | reverse complement strand
GGATTGATAGCGCCTGTCAGTTAGCCGATGGGTGTTTTTCGTTGTGTATCTTGACGGCCTCCAGCAGGGTGTTCCAACCGAGCAGGGCGCATTTGATCCTCACCGGGTATTTCTGCACTCCCTGCAGGGCGAGCAGGTCTCCCAGCGAGTCCTGATCGGCGGGCTCCTCGCCCTGCATCATGTGTTTGAAGGTGTTGGCTAGCGACTCCGCCTCCTCTAACGAGAGGCCCTTCAGCTTCTCGGTCATCATCGAGACCGATGCCTGCGAGATCGAGCAGCCGCGCCCTTCAAAACCCACTGCAGTGACCTTGCCCCCCTCGATGTCCACATAGAGGTCGATCTCGTCTCCGCACAGGGGGTTGTCCCGGTGGAGGTGAACGTCCGCGTTGTCGATCTTCATCCGATTGCGCGGGCTGCGGTAGTGATCGAGGATCACTTCTTTGTAGAGGTCTTCTAGGTCACTCAATCTCGGCCCTCCTTAGCCCAAAATCTCATTGCATTGATCGAGGGCGTCGACAAGGGCGTCGACATCGCTCTGCGTGTTGTAGATGTAAAAGGATGCACGTGTTGTCGCCGGCACTCCGAGCTTCCTCATTAGTGGCTTTGCGCAGTGGTGGCCTGCCCTCACTGCCACCCCGCGACCGTCGCAAATCGTTCCCACATCGTGGGCGTGGATATCGCCCAGGTTGAAGGATACTAGTCCTCCCTTGCGCTCGGCATCCCGGGGGCCATAGATCTTGAGGCTCTTCACCTCGCTGAGCTGGGCAAGCGCGTATCTGGTCAGCGCGACCTCGTGCTCACGAATCGCCTCAAAGCCGATGGCGTTCAGGTAGTCGATCGCAGCTCCCAACCCGATTGCCTGTGCTATCGGCGGGGTGCCGGCCTCAAATTTGTAGGGAAGCTCGTTGTAGGTGGAGTGGTCGATCCAGACATCGAGGATCATCTCCCCTCCACCGTGGAACGGCTCCATGTTCTCGAGGATGTCCTCCCGACCCCAAACGAAGCCGATGCCGGTGGGGCCGCACATCTTGTGCCCGGTGCCCACGTAGAAGTCGCAGCCGAGCGCCTGAACGTCCACGGGCATGTGCGGGACAGCCTGCGCCCCGTCGCACACCACCAGGGCCCCGGCTTCATGGGCCTTGGCCGAGATCTCCGCAATCGGGTTGATGGTTCCCAGCGCATTGGAGACGTGAGCAACCGCCACAATCTTGGTCTTGCTGGAGAGCAGCCGGTCGAACTCGTCCAGGTCCAGGAACTGCCCGTCGATCACCGGGATCGCGCGCATTTTGGCGCCGGTGTCTTTGCACGCCAGCTGCCACGAGACCAGGTTCGAGTGATGCTCCATCTCGGTCACCAGGACCTCGTCGTCCGGCGTGAGGTGGTGGCGGGCCCAGGCGTAGGCGATGAGGTTGAGGCCTTCGGTGGCGGACTTGGTGAAAATGACTCCCCGCGAGCTCGGGGCGTTGATGAGCCGGGTTACCTTCTCACGGGCCTCGTCGTACAGCAGGGTCGCCCGCTGTCCCAGCGTGTGCACCGACCGGTGAACGTTGGAGTTGTCCTCCTCGTAGAACCTTTTCAGCTCTTCGATGACGGCAGTCGGGCGCTGGGACGTGGCTCCGTTGTCCAGATAGACCAGAGGAAAGCCGTTGACCTTTTGGTCAAGGATCGGGAAATCCTTGCGTATCGCCTCTGCATCCATATGCCTAAATCCTAACTCCGACCCAACCACTAATGCGTTGGGGAAAGGGAATAAGAAGCGGCTTACGGGCGCTTAAGGTGCGCCGGCTCTGAAAGATGGGGTGCGTCCAAGGCGGGAGTGCCGCCGAAGGCGGCCGACGCCGAAGG
>JBBDRH010000061.1:0-11220 GCA_040905645.1 Actinomycetota bacterium | reverse complement strand
CAGGGGTGGTCCGAGCTTCCCTCAAGCTTAGAATCAAAAGTCCTTCCCCAATCGTGTGCAACACGCTGGATAAGGGGAAGCCATGGCCACCTCACCCTCGCTTGCGGAACTTCTCGACGGCCACGTCAGCCTCGACTGCGAGTGCTTTGACCGGCTCTACCTGAACGTTTACCAGCCAAAGCTCCAGACATCCGGTGGGGTCGTGTACTTCTTGCACGACCACAGGGGCAACCCGATCCCATCCCCGGCCCTGTTTCGTCCGATGGGTGACGCCTACCTAAAGTCCGTGACCAAGTTTGCCGAGGACAGCGGGATAGAGATGATTCGCTTCAAGGCTGGTGATCGCAAGATCGACGTGGTCGCCCCTTACCTGGAGAAGGCTAAGCGGCCAGGAGTGATTGTGATCGGTCAGGCTCAGGAGACCCAGCGGGTGATCGTGGGCTCGGACGTCCGCCGGCATCCGGAGACAGGCTGTCCTCGCTTCTCATTCAATAAGGTTGACCGGCGGGTGACCGTCTACTACTTCTACGCCAAAGACGAGCAGTGGGGGCCGTCGTTTTTGAAGATGTGCGCCTACTTCCCCTACCCGGCCAAGATGTGGTGCAACGGGCATGAGTGGGTGAAGGCTCAGCTTACGAACAACGGAATCGGCTTCACGGCGCTGGCCAACGGTTTCGCCTCTGTAGAGGATCCGAAAGAGCTTGAGCGGTTGTGCAACATGCTCGGGCCACGCCAAGTCCAGGATCTGTTGGAGCGCTCAATGGCCAGAGTTCCCCTGCCGCTTGGCCCCCAAGATTTCGACGCAGGCTACATGTGGGAGGCCTCGATGAACCAGATCGAGTTCTCTCGCACCCTGGTCCTTGACCGTCCCGCCCGGGCTCGGGCCTTCTTCGACCGGGTGATCGAGTCATCGGCCACTCTGGGGCGCCCCTCAGAGATCGAGCTGATCTTCGACCGCCGGGTTCAAAAGAACACTCCAGGGATGTTTCTGACCAAGGTGGTCAACGAGGGGGTGGAGCCGCGGGTGTCCATCTTCTACAAGAACTCACGGGTAAAGCTTTATTTGAAGGAAGGAAGGGGGGCACGAATTGAGACCGTGATTAACAACCCGACCGACATCGGGGTGAAACGAAGGATTGAACATCTGGGCACCCTTGGGGCGATCTGCCGACAAGTCAATCGGCGTATCCTTGACGTCTGTAGGGTCGCATCAGCGCCAGACCTTTCGACCTCGCTGTTTCAGCAGGTCGCACTGCCGGACGTAAGTGCCGGCCAACGAACCGTAGCCTTGCGTTACGGGAGATCCGCGTCATGGCGCTGATGGCGGCCCTAAACCTTTGCCTCCACCAGATTCAGGGCTTAACAAACAAGAGCCTGCGAAGCTTGGTGGCGCCTTTGATCGGCAAGCCCTACAGCATGAACCAGATGAGCTATGACCTGTGGCGGCTGCGCACCAATGGGCTCATCGACCGATTGCCCAAGACCAACACCTACGTCCTCACTCCCAACGGGATCCGGGTAGCGCTCTTCTACACCAAGAGCTACCGGCGTATCATCGACCCGTTGTTCGCCGCCGGAGGTTCGGGACCTCAGACCCGCGCCGCACCGGAGCTCCGCGAAGCCCTACGAACCATCGACCAGGTGGTTGCCCGCTACGCCACGGAGGCGCGCATGGCCGCGTAAAACTCTTGAAAAAGTCAAACAACTGAATCCCGAAGGAGCCCTAGGACTCGAACCTAGAGCCTAGTCGTCGGATTAGTCGTCGTCTCCGTGGGAGTTTGAGCCCTTGCTCCCGATGAATTGGCAGCGGCACTCCCAATTCTGCTAATCGTGGCCTCCCGCTGTCGATGAGGCCCATGATGCGGTCTAAGCTGATCTGATCCCGAGATCTGGCGACGCATCGCTTCGTGGTCCACAGCTTCACCTTCCCGATTACCTGCTCAGGGGTCCTGCCCGTGGTAAGCCGCCCGGTGTGAGCCAGGTCGGTGTTGTAGTAGTGCAGATAGCGCTGTAGGTCCAGTCTTAGGCCGGTCAGCCTCGGGATTAGATACCGGGCGAAGGCTGGTCGCCAACACTCCTCGAGGATCGTTCGTTGCACCCGCTCGACGCACCCATTCGTCTGAGGCCCGCCGGTCCCCCCGGGGCGAATGAAGACGTGATGACCGTTAAGTCGCCGGATCGTCGAGGGAAAGAGCGAGGGGCGGAACTCGGAGGCGTTATCAGTCATCACCCTCTCCAGGACCCACCCCCGCTTGGCGAGGTCCTCGGCGACCTGGCCAGCCAGGGCTGAGGTGTAGCGGGCGGAGGGGTTCTTCGGGGTGACGAAGATCTCGGCCCAGGCGTACGAGGAGGCGACCTCGATTGCGGTGTAACTGCCAGGCCGCTCCTTTGGTCCCGCTCAATCGCCCGATGTAGAAGGTGTCGTACTGCACCAGCTGTCCACCTGGCACACCCCCCGCTCCCGTGGCCGCGGGATCTCCAGGCCTCCTTTGGCCACCTGGTTGCGCCAACGGTAGTAGGTGGAGGGATCAATCCCCATCACCCGGCAGGCGGCTCGCACCGAATCCATCTGTTGGGCAAGGTGAAAGACCCGCAGACGAGCGGGTAAAGGGCATCATCATTGCTCAAGGCGGTGCCTCCTTTTCGGACGGATTGGACTCCAGACGAAGGATGCGCGGCCTTCCTTTTTTGGGCGCGGATTTACATGGGTGTCACTAGGACTCGGGGATAGAACAACCTAATGGGATCGGCATGGCGGCCGAAACGGCAGCGGAATCAAACTTGTTGCCCAGACCCCGCCTGCGTACCGGTCCTGAGAGTGTGTCGCGAAATCCCTGTGTAGTCGCCTATTGGATCATGTCAGATGGGAGGCCAACCGCTGTTCGAGAAAAGCCGGATCAACGGAACGAAGAGCCGGGTCCAATAGCCGGTTATCAGAAGAATTCCCATGGCCGATAGTAGGGCCCCTCCTGCCCGTTCAATCGCCGCAGCGCGTCGTTTGAAAAACTCGAACATTTTTCCCCTTCGAGTGTACCCAAGGGCCAACAGCAGGAATGGAATCCGCATTCCGACCGAATAGATTGCCAGCAGGGCAGCCCCCTGGGACGCGGTTTGTGTAGCGGCAGCCGCCGTCAAGATGCCGCCGAGGATGGGACCAATGCAAGGGGTCCAACCGAATGCGAAGGCCATGCCCAACGGAAACGCACCCACGGGGCCCGGTCGAATTCTTCGCAGGTCCATGCGTCTTTCCCTTAACAGGAACGGGACTCGCAGAACCCCAAGCATCGCCAGCCCCATGAGGAGGACAAATGCTCCTGCAAGCTTTATCAGCAGGGGCAAGGCACCCAGTAGTGCCGAACCGAGCAATGACGCGCTTGCCCCAAGCGCCGTGAAAATGGTGGCGAAGCCTAGGACGAACAGTGCGGCGGCGCCAAACACCTGCCAGCGCCGTCCCTCTAAACCCATCGATACCCCACTCATATAAGACAGGTAGCCGGGGATGAGCGGAATACAGCATGGAGAGGTTATTGAGATGAATCCCGCGATCAGGGCGAGAGGTGCCAGCTCCATTAGTTAGGCACCCACCTTGAATGTCGGATGGCTAGGGAAGGGTCGTCCCAGGTGGCGGTCGGAGATGCGCATGCCATTCAACAACATGGAGCCATCGTGCACTCCTTCAAGACGGGCGACGCCTCCGACTCCGGATCCTTCTGAGTTGGGGAACCGGAACCTCGACCACTTGGCGAACGGGTTCGGCGAGGCCTTCGGTCGCAGATGCTCGGAAGAATTTCAAATGACTCTTGGGCGCTTGCCGGGTCGCATTCCGCATTTTGAACGGAGCGGCGACGGTCGCGTTTGGTCACTGTTTAGAATCCTGTCTTTGGCGCTCAAGGAGAACCTTTATCTGTGAGTCGAGGAGCGCGGGATCGATCGCGCCTAAAATCTTCGTTCCCCCTGAGTTGTCGACTTGCCTCCCCGAACCTATCCCGACAAACGTCCAGGAGTGATCAATGAAAAACGTCTCCGGAAGCCCCCGGACGCCCATCTTCGTCCATAGCTTGAGGTCTGTATCTCGCACGCTCGGAAAGGTGACGCCGAACTCCTTCACAAACGCCTGCGCATCCGCTTCCGAGTCCTGTACGTTGACTCCCAGGATCCGGACGCCTTCATCCTTGTACTTTAGCCAGCCCTGCTCCAACGTCCGTGCTTCCTCCCGGCAAGGTACGCACCAAGAGGCCCAGAAGTTGATGACGACCGGATGACCTTTGAGTTGTTCGCTCGACAGGAGTTGCCCGGTACCGAGTAAAGGAAGCTGGAATTCCGGCGCCGTCTTTCCGACCAAGTTGCCCGGTTTGGCCGTCCGGAACAAAGCTAAGGCGATAAAGCCGATGAAAATTGCCGGAACCAGCACAAAGGCCATAAGCCGAACAACTCGTAGGTTGTTCGGAGAGCCGTTGGAAGCAGACGCCGCTTCCTCCCGGGAGGCCTCTACGGTTTCCGCCACGTGACCCCGCCGTCATCGCTGACAAGTAGTGAGACGTTCGATCCGTCGTGGCTGCCCGCGTAGAGTCGCTGCGGGTCGGTCGGATCCACCTCCACCATCGCCGGCAAGGTGGGCAAGTCCAAGCTGGACCACGTTCTCCCACCGTCGTCGGATCTTGCCGCTCCCTGTTGTCCCGAAGCCACCAATAACTTCGGATTGTTCGGATCCCAGCTCAACCAGGTCGGAGCCGAGACCCCTCCCAGATCGGCAAATGTGCGCCCACCATCAATGCTCTCTGCAACACCCGCTGCGGCGTCGGCAGCAAGCAGACGCATCGGGTTGTTCGGGTCGACGAGTATCCGACCGAAAAATGAGCGGCCCTCGTTGGGGTTTACCACCTTCCAGCTCCTTCCGCCGTCAGGGGAGGAGAAGAAACCGGCCTGTGGTGACGCTCCGTACAAGACCCCTCCTCCGCCCCCGAACGCATGGACGTCAGTGGAAGGCAGGCCCTGGTTGCGCTCGCTGAAGGTTTTGCCGCCGTCGTGGGAGACAGTTAGGCCCGGATGGCCGCTGACATAGACCGTTTCGGAATCAAACCCCCAGCCCATCGCGTCACGGTCCTTTAGGGCTGGGATCTGCCGCCAGGTCCTTCCCGAATCCTGCGACACCGAGACGGCCTCGTGCCCGCCGACGAAGATTCTTCCGGGATTGTTGGGATCCAACACCATGGAGTGGAAGTCTCCGCCGGTGAACGCGTCGGCGGCGTTCGATTCGCCTCCTCCTCGGCTCAAGGCGAATATTCCAATGGCTGCGGCCACCATAGCGCCCACCCAGACAACAGAGCGGTTGCGTTCATAGAAGGTCGGTGGGCGCCGAGCCTCCTTCTTTTTCCGGGGCCGCTGTTCGCTTCGAACCTTGTTTCTTGAGGACGCCTTAGACATCGGCAACCTCACTGATTGCGGCTGAAGCTGCGGGCGCACTGCTCTTCGCTGTGTCGCTCTTTCCGAATCTTTTGAGCCGAAGCGAATTCGTGACTACGCTCACTGATGAGAAAGCCATTGCGGCCCCCGCGATGACCGGATTGAGCAGACCGAGTGCAGCGAGCGGAATAGCTGCAACGTTGTATGCAAAAGCCCATCCCAGATTCTGCAAGATCACCCGGAATGTTCGCCGTGAAAGATCGAGCGCGGTTACCACCCCGTTCAGGTCACCCGACATAAGGGTGATGTCCGACGACTCGATGGCCACGTCCGTGCCGGTGCCGATGGCGATCCCAAGGTCCGCCTGAACGAGCGCTGGGGCGTCGTTGATGCCGTCGCCCACCATCGCGACCACTTCCCCTGCCTGCTGAAGCCGGCGCACCTCCGCCACCTTATCCTCAGGAAGGACCTCCGCCAGCACTCGCTCTATGCCGAGGTCGGTAGCGATGGCGCGGGCCGTACGCTGGTTATCCCCCGTTATCATCACCACCTGCAGCCCCATGCGCTTCAGACGTTCAACCACCTGTTGCGACTCTTCCTTCAGCGTGTCGGCGACTCCCAGAACCCCGCGGACGCTTCCGTCCCATCCCGCGAATACGGCGGTCCGTCCCCGCGACTCGAGCTCGATCGCCCTCTTCTCGACCTCCTCTGAGAGAGTGAGACTTTTGTCCTGCATGAGCTTGCGGCGGCCCACGCTCACTTCCACCCCCGAGACGAAAGCGGATACTCCGTGACCGGCGAACGAGGTGAAGTTCTCCGCTTCGTCCACCCGTAGCCCTGCCCTTGCTGCGCCGGCGACTATCGCGGCGGCGACCGGATGCTCGGATGACGCCTCGACGGAGGCCGCCAGACGCAACAGCTCCTTGTCTTCCTGAGCAGCCGCCCCCACTACATCCGTCAGCGACATCTGCCCCCTGGTCAAAGTTCCGGTTTTGTCGAAGACGATCGTTTGAACCTTCTTCGAACCTTCCAAAACCTCGCCGCCTTTGATGAGAACTCCCATTTCGGCGCCCCTCCCGGTTCCCACCATGATGGCGGTCGGGGTGGCCAGGCCCAGAGCGCAGGGACAGGCGATGATCAGAACTGCAACTGCGGCGATGAGCCCCTGACGCGGATCGCCGCCGGCTACCGACCAGGCACCAAATGCCAGTCCCGCTATCACGATCACGGTTGGGACGAAGATGGCCGATATCCGGTCGGCCAGGCGCTGTACTGGCGCCTTGCTCCCTTGCGCCTCGGCCACCAGCCGGACTATCTGGGCCAGAGCGGTGTCTGACCCGACCGCGGTGGCTTGGACGGTAAGGACCCCGTTGGTGTTAATCGTCGCTCCGGCCACCTCGTCGCCCATGCTCTTCTCCACCGGGACCGACTCTCCCGTCAGCATCGACTCGTCGACCGCCGAATGCCCGGCCACAACGTTGCCGTCTACAGGTATCTTTTCTCCCGGTCGCACCCTGACCAGATCCCCGGCCTTCACTTGTTCGACCGGAACCAGCCGCTCTTCGCCGTCGATTACCAGCCGAGCCTGCTTGGCGCCCAGTTCCAGGAGCTTTTTCAGCGCATTGGAAGCCCGCCCCTTGGCGCGTGCCTCGAAGTAGCGGCCCAGCACCAGGAAGGCGATAATGAGGGCCGCGGTGTCGAAGTAAAGATCGCCTCCCGCAAAAAGCTCGTAGGTGGAATAAGAAAAGGCAGCGAGGGTGCCGAGGGCGATGAGCGAGTCCATGTTGGCGGTGAACTTGAGGGTTCGCTCCCAGGCCGCCCGTAGAAAGGGCCATCCGGCGTAGAACTGGACCGGAACGGTCAGAGCAAAAGCTGCCCAGCGGCCCCATTGAGAGTGCATATGAAACAGCCCCAGGTAAAGCACAGCCAGCCCGAGCGGCCAGCTGAGGTAGACCCGTCTGAGCCACAATTTCTGGTCCAGCTCATGAATGTCCTCGGACTCGATCTGTTTTTCGTCGAGCGGTTCAATCCGGTAGCCGATCTTCGAGACCGCTTCCTGCAACTCCTCGAGAGTGGTCGACATGGGGCGATACGCCACCGTCGCCTGGTTGGTTCCGAGGTTCACATGGGCATCCTCGACGCCTGGCTGACGGCTCAGCACCTTTTGCACCCTCACCGAACAGGAGGCGCAGGTCATGCCCTCAACCGCCAATTTGATCCGTTCTGTTGCCTCGACGTCCTGGCGGGCAACGTCTGCGGCCTGGCGCTTCGCCTGCATTTCAACCTGCCTTTCGTGTCGAGCCGAGCGAGCCCTGCTGGCCTGACCTAGTTCCGAAATGGGCTTGCGAATCTCTCTGATTCAAAGGCTCGAATTACTCCAGTCGCCTTAGCGCCTTGCCCCGAGGTTCGTCGGGAACGACGACATCTCTTGACGGAACAACGCCTTCTGCCCAAGGCACAATCTCTACCCACTGCCATTAAAGATCATTCTACGACCTGCCGTAGTAATCTGGGGCGTCCCGGGCACTTTTGGAAAGGGAGGCAAAGCGAGTCAGAACGACCGGATAGCTATGGCGATAACTCAAGGATCCTTCCCACCGCGTCCCCCGTTTCCCCAGGTGACGCTCTTTTGTAAGGCTGCGGATATGAGGGGGATGGTGAGGTGTACCCCTTGAGACCCAGTCAGGTCGTTCTCGTGACGGGGAGCAGCGGTCTCATCGGCTCAGCCCTCGTCCGCCGTCTGGCTGAGACATACCGAATTGTCGGCTTTGATCGCAAGGGCGACCCCCACCCTCCCAAGGAAGCGGAGTGCGTCTGCCTCGACGTGACGTCGGACGAAAGTGTCGAGGCGGGGCTGGCCCGTGTGCGCTACGCGTACGGGAACGACATCGCTTCAGTCGTGCACCTCGCGGCCTTTTACGACTTCTCCGGTGAACCGAGCCCGCTTTATGAAGAAGTTACCGTCAGGGGGACGGAGCGCCTCCTCGCCGGCCTTCAGGGATTCAACGTCGGTCAGTTCCTCTTCTCGAGCACCATGCTCGTCCACCGCCCCGCCCAGCCGGGGCAGCGGATCGAGGAGGATTGGCCACTGGAGCCAACCTGGGCGTATCCCCAGTCCAAGGTCGCAACGGAGAAGTTGATATCAAACAGGCGGGGAAAGATCCCCGCGGTGCTCCTGCGAATTGCGGGAGTTTACGACGACAAAGGACACTCCCCTCCGATTACACACCAGATCGCCCGGATCTACGAGCGCGCCCTAACCAGCCGTTTTTACCCAGCCGAGATGGATCGGGGAAGCTCGTTCATACATCTCGACGACCTCCTAGAGGCGATCGTAGCGATCATCGACCGCCGGGCGGAGCTCCCCCAAGAACTGCCTCTGCTGGTCGGCGAGGAGCAAGTGACCGGCTACGGTGAGCTGCAGGAACTAATCGGCTGCCTGATCCACGGAGAGGCATGGAAGACGTGGGAGATTCCGAAGACGATCGCCAAGGTGGGGACCTGGGCCCAGGACAGCATTCCGTTCGGGGAAGAGCCGTTCATCAAGGCCTGGATGGTCGATCGAGCCGAGGATCACTATGCCCTGGACTGCACCAAGGCTAGGACGCTCCTTGACTGGCGCCCGCGCCACAGCCTCCGGGAAACCCTTCCGGCAATCGTTCACGCCCTGAAGAAGGATCCGGTGACCTGGTATCGGGAAAACGGGATGGAGCCACCCGATGATTACCGATAAAGAAACTATGTCGGAGCAAGAGTCTGCCGAGGCTTCCGACGGTGGCCATGGTGAGATGAGCGGCCAGGAGCTCGACGACGCCCTACGAGAACACCAGGCCCAGTATCTTTGGGTCCCCTCGCTGGTGGTCCTCCTGGGCATATGGATGTTGTTCAACCCCTTCACTTTCGACTATGGCAATGCTACGCAGGCTGGGCCGCGGCTTCACCAGGTGACCGCCGAGCGTCAACTGTCGTCGATTGCAGTTCGAGGCCTCTGGATGACCTGGAGCGACATGGCGAGCGGGGCCCTCCTGCTGGTTCTGAGCCTCTTATCCTTCAAGGCCCGGCGGTTCTGGGCACCCTGGGCGGCCTCGCTCGTAGGGCTGTGGGTCATGTTCGCTCCACTGGTGCTTTGGGCGCCCGATGAGAGCGCCTACCTCAACGGGCTCCTTGTCGGCGGTCTGGTGGTCGCGCTCACGATCCTGATCCCCGGGATGCCCGGGATGATGGCGATTCATGAAGGAGGGGCCGGAGCGCCCCCCGGGATGGTCCTACAACCCTTCCTCGTGGCTGCAACGGACTCCGATCATTGTTTTGGCATGGATGGGCTTTTTCTTCGCCCGTCCCATGGCCGCCTACCAGCTCGGCTACATCGACTCCCTGTGGGACCCGTTCTTCGGTCGCGGAACCATGCAGATCCTCAACTCCGATATCTCGATGGCGTGGCTGATATCGGATGCTGGACTGGGCGTGTTCGCCTACACCGTTGAGGCGCTGATGGGGTACATGGGTGGTACCGACCGGTGGCGGACGATGCCATGGATGGTCACCTTTTTCGGGATCCTCGTGGTTCCACTGAGCGCGGTCTCCATCTTCCTGATCATCATGCAGCCGGTGGCGGTGGGCACCTGGAGCAGCTATGCGCTGGTCACCGCCCTGGCGATGCTGATCATGATCCCGCTCACCTTGGACGAGGTGGTGGCGATGGGCCAATTCGTGTTACGCCGCAGGAGGGAGGGAAAGAGCGTATGGCGCACGTTCTGGTTCGGCGACACGGACACCGGTGGCGGAAGCGACCAGCGCTCCCCTTCGTATTCGGCACCTCTAAAGCTGGCAGCCCGTGCTTCTGTCTGGGGGATGACTGTTCCCTGGACCTTGCTCGCCAGCGCGGCAGTTGGGATCTGGCTGATGGCTGCACCCGACGTGTTGGGGACTTCGGGGGGGTTGCCCGATAGTGATCATGTGGTGGGGGCGCTGGTCGTATGCGTTGCGGTCATCGCGATGGCCGAGGTGGCCCGAGCAGGTCGCTTCTTGAACGTAGCTTTCGGCCTCTGGTTGGTGGCGGCGCCGTTCGTACTCGATGCCTCCTCCGGCGCCGCTCTCGCCAGCGGGGTTCTCTCTGGACTCGCCCTCATCGGACTCAGCCTTCCCAGGGGCGCCATCCATGAGCATTATGGGACGGCTAAAAGGTTCATTCGCTGACTCGAAAAGGAGAGAAATCACGATGCGCTGGGATGACGATTCCATGCTGGACATGATGGACGCCGGCATGACATGGATGATGGGATTCGGCTTCATTTTCATGATCGCCCTGCTTGCGCTTGTCATCGCGGGCTTTGTCTGGTTGCTACGGAACATGTCTCCACGAGACAGGCGAGACGGCAAGAGCGGTGCCCTGAGCGAGCTCGAGATGAGGTACGCCCGAGGTGATCTCGATCGGGAGGATTATCTACAGCGCCGAGAGGATCTGCTCAGCCGGCGATAACTCTGCTTAATTGGCCTCTTCAAACATGAGAACCAGTCAGACCTAGCGACGCAGCTCGCATTGAGCCACCTGCAGCGCCCGAAGCGAGCCTTCGCCACAATGCGCAAGGTGCGCTCCGGCGAAGCCGACCAGTACCAAGGTCGTAATAACGACGGCCAAGCCGGCAACCGGTCGCATCCCTTGATTGCCGGCGAGCAGACGACGTACTCTCATCACCTCATCACCCTCGAATCCAACCGTCCCGGCCACCGATTTCACCGCCAGACCAGCGATCGCCTCGGCCACCACGGTGCGATCACCGACTACGCGAGCGGCATACTCATCGGCCAACCTCTCCA
>JBBDRH010000060.1:0-1849 GCA_040905645.1 Actinomycetota bacterium | reverse complement strand
CGGGGCGCTGCGGCCTCGCCTGATGACACCTCACGCGCCCCAAACCTCGCTAACGTTGCCTGAGGCGGCACTACCGTGAGCGCGGTGATCGACATTGACGATCTCGACAAGGCGATCATCCGGCACCTCCAGGTGGACGGGCGGATGCCGTACTCGAGGCTCGGACCTGCCGTAGGGCTGTCCCAGGCGGCGGTGCGCCAGCGGGTCCAGCGCCTGTTGGAAAAGGGCGCCATGCAGATAGTCGCGGTCACCGACCCGGTCACCCTGGGATTTGCGGTTCAAGCGATGATCGGCATCGGCGTGGAGGGCAACGTCAAAGCGGTGGCGGATGCTTTGAGCGCGCTGCACGAGGTGGAGTACGTGGTCATCACCGCAGGCCGGTTCGACCTGCTGGTCGAGGTGGTCTGCAAGGACATGCACGAGCTCTTCGACCTGGTCAACGACCGTATCCGTCCCGTCAACGGGGTCAGGTCGACCGAGATATTCACCTATCTCGTTCTGGCCAAACAGACCTACTCCTGGGACTCGGGCTAGATCCTCACGTCCTTCGCCGGCGCCAGGCCATGCCGCCGGCCATTATCGCCACACTCCCTGCCAGAACCATCGTGGCAAGGACATGCACCTGGGGCGATAGCTCTGCCCGGCTGGCTCCGAACACATGTATAGGGAAGGTAACCTCCGGGCCCGCGTTGAAGAAGGTGATGATGAAATCGTCGATGGACAGGGCAAATGAGAGCAGGGCCGCAGCGACGATCCCGGGGATGATCAGAGGCAGGGTGACGTGGGTGAAGGTTCGCCACGGGCCGGCGCCCAGGTCCATCGACGCATCCTCGAGAGTCCAGTCAAAACCCCGCATCCGGGCCTTCACCGTCAGAGCCACAAAGCTGGTGCAGAATAGAACGTGGGCGATCACTATCGTCCAGAAGCCCCGCTGTACTCCTCGCTCAATAAAAAGGGTGAGCAGGGAGGACCCGAGCACAATCTCGGGTGTGGTGAGCGGGAGGACCAGCAGCAGGTTGACCGCCCGGCTTCCGGTGAAGCGGTAACGAACCAGAGCCAGCGCGATGAGCGTTCCGAACACGGTGGCGCCCAGGACCGCCACCCCCGCCACCCGGAGGCTGAGCACCATGGCCTCCGTGAGCGGGCCTTTCGCAAACGGGTGGGCCCAGTTTTCCCAGGTGAACTCCCGCCACACCAGGTTGAACTTTCCGGCCGGGTTGTTGAAGCTGAAGGCCACTATCACCGCGATGGGCGTGAACAGGTAGATGAAGCCCGCAGCCGCGGCTCCGATAAGCCCGAACCGCCCCAGCCGTCCGGCGGCCGTCTCCGGCGCTCTGCCTCTCATGCCAGGTCCTCGGTCCCCAGCAGCCTGGCGTAAACCAGGACCCCGACGGTGATGATTGCCGTGAGGATGAAGCTGATCGCCGCCGCGGTCGGGTAATCGAGCTGCACCAGGAACCGGTCCTGAACCACCGTGCCGATCATCGAGTTGTTGGGCCCTCCGAGGAAGCGAGCGTTGACGAAATCACCGGCTGCCGGGATGAAGGTCAGCAGGCTCCCCGCGAAGACACCGGGCATCGAGAGGGGAAGAACCACGCGCCGGAACGCCGACCATCCGCTGGAGTACAGGTCCTTCGCAGCCTCGACCAGTCGCGGATCCACCTTCTCGAGCGCCACATAGATCGGAAGGATCATGAACGGGAGGAAGTTGTAGGTCAGCCCCCCGATCACCGCGGCCGAGGTCTGGAGAATGCCGCCATTTTGCACGATGCCCAACGACTCCAGCGGCCTGATCAGGTGCAGAGCCCCCAACAGCGTGAGCAGGGGGCCATCGTCGAAAAACACCGTC
>JBBDRH010000059.1:0-11250 GCA_040905645.1 Actinomycetota bacterium | reverse complement strand
CAAGGCCTCCAGCCGCCTCATTGCTTCACGCGCCTGCTTGCTGGCGCCGGGACCCTTCTTGCCGTCAAGCTCTTGGGCGACCAGTTGGGAAATGAAACCGCTGCGGGTTAGCTTTTGCTCCTTGGCCGCCTTATCGGCCCGCCGCAAAAGAGAGTCGTCGATCGAAATCAGCACCTTGGCCATAGCGTCCAGTATATCCGGATATCCGTCTAGGTTGCTTCACACTCCTCGCGCTCGATCTGGGCGATCAGATCCAGCCTCGGCTGGTGGCGCCCACCTTCGAACGCGGTGGTCAGAAAGATCTCGACTATTTCGTTGGCCATGTATGGCGTCACGATGCGGGCGCCCATCGCCAGCACGTTGGCGTCGTTGTGCAGCCGGCAGAGCCGGGCAGTCCAGAGCTCGTTGCACAGCGCCGCCCGGACCCCGTGAACCTTGTTGGCCGAGATCTGCTCCCCCTGGCCGCTGCCCCCCAGCACGATGCCCCGGTCCGCTTCCCCCTTGACCACGGCACGGGCGGCGGCGGCACAGAAGGGCGGATAGTCGACCGAGGCCTCGGAATCGGTCCCGTGGTCCTGAACCTCGTGGCCCTGGGAGGTTAGGTATTCGATGAGTGAAGCCTTGAGCTGAAAGCCTGCGTGATCGGAGGCGATGGCGATTTTCATGCGGCTACTTTATCGCCGCGAGCTGACCGTTAGCCATCGTCAAAGTTGGGCTCCTCTCGCAAAGTAGACCTACGTGTGGCATGGCGGTAAGGGCCAAGCCTGCCTGTCGCCCACCGCGAGCTGGGATGCTTATCGCAACTTCAGAAACAATCGAGATTGACCGATGGAGCTGTGTCCAAAAACGTGAAAACGGCCCCGGTTTCGGAACACAGATTCTCGACACGCGTTGAGGGCATTTGACCCGAACAGATTTTTCAGCATCTGCGGTGTGACTCGCGTCGATATTTGGCACGGTGGTGAGTCTTAAGTGGCACGGTCACGCCCAATTCCACAGTCGCTCCAGCAGCCTCGCCAATCTCGCTCGTTGTCGTGTGCAGCGGTTCTTCATTACCTAAAGATCCACACCCGTCCGGCGGTAAGCGGCCGAGCAAGGCAGAGCTGCTGGCCCGAGCTCTCGGCCGACAAGCGAACTTACCTGGCGAACAAGCTTCGCCGGCGAGGCAACGGTTCCTCGAGCAAGGAGGATGACGGCCCGAAGAGCTGAACGTTCCGGCTTTGTGGTTTTGTATCACCACGTGGCTAACCGTCCGCCCCTAGACGACCCCCCACCTGCAGATGAACCGGCCGCCAAGAAGAGCGGCCGGCGAGTTCCTGTGGGCCACGAACCACACCCCGGAGGAGGTCGAGACCCTCCAGAACTGGCTGTTACGAGTTGGGGCGGGAAGACCGTTACCTGGCTGCTTCGGACCTGGAGGGGCTGTACTGGGCGGTGGAGCGGTGATGCGGCTGCACGTGATTCGGGCGGTTGCGGTATACGTGCTCCACGAACAGCTCGGCTGGAGCCACGGAAGATAGCCTCGACCTTCAACGTCACGCGCAGCTGGGGCGCAGCTGATGGTGCGGAAGGGCCGGGCAGCTGCCAGCGGGGACTGAGCAAGCTCACTGGAGATCGGAGGCTCCACCCCCATCGGAGACACCCGGGTCGGCGGCCGCCCGGGCGGCTATCGGGGCTTACCTCAAGGCGGTCGAGGGGTCGGCCGGAGCGGAGGGGCCTGGCGCCGAGGATGTCACCGAGGGCTCCGGACAGGGTGATGCCGGCGGTATCGACCCTGCCGGCGGAGCCGGCGAGGGGGCACCGAAGAGGTCGGAGAGGGCAGCTCACCAGGTGCCGGGTAGCAGTCCGATTCGACATGCATCACAGTCCAATTCGACATGCATCACCTCAAGCCACTTAGGAGAGAGCGCCATGGTGTTTCAGTCGCAGCGAGTCCTTTATCCGAGATTGGTCAGCGTGTACTAGGCGGCTTCAAGGGGGCGGTGCTAAGGGATTCGCTTATTGCGGCGCTCTCCATGAATTGCGGGCAACGCGGCATCTGGTTCAAGGGGGCCGCCGGCTCTTCGGCGGGCGCCATCACCGCCATGCTCATAGCCGCCGGTTACGATCCGCAGCAGCTCATTGGATTGGCAGGTGAGGCCCTGCAGAAGGTACGCAAGAATAGGCTTACCTGGCTGAGCCCTCGCCAAGAGCAGTCGCTGAAACGTCGACCGACCCTTCCCTATTCCTCTGGTGCCAGTGCGGTTACTAGGAAAGCAACTGCCCTAGGTGTGTTGGGCATCTGATCTTGGTTCCCTGGTGTCCCGCTTGAATTGGCTCCCGGGCATAGGTACCTCCGGGGACGCCTTGGCTTCAGCGAGAGGTCGGCCCGCGATGGCGTTCCGGAAGTCCGTTCGGGGATGGCAGATAATCTGCGACTGTGCGGCACGCCAAGTCAAATTGTTTATCTTCTGTACGCCAGCGATATCCAACTCCTGGTCGGGCATCTTGCTGGTGGAGAACATGACCGCTAAATGCGGTGACAGGGGAAGAAGCCAGCGGTCGGCTTCACCGAGCGCCAGCCCCATACGTCCTCCAACCTTCAGTTCGTTGGCCGCGTAGTAGACGAACGGAGTATCGCCCAGGACGAAAGTGACACTTGGGACCGGTGGCGCGTGGAGAGCTTGAACGTGGAGGGGAATCAGTTTTTCAAGAACGAGATTGTACGTGCGACGCATGCTCTGAATAACGTTCGGGCCGGTTGCCCCGAAGTCGTCCGTGAAGCGTTCTGAGATCATCGCCTCGACTTGGCGGGGCGTTGGGTCGGCACCGTATTGCCTACGCCATAGTTCGATGAGTTCGACATTGCTCGGCAAAGTCTTGATCGCGTCCTGAAACACCTCCAGAGCGATGCGCTCATGGGAGTCTCGGTACCCGTAGCTTCGGGCAAAATGAATCGCTGCTAAGACTTTGGTTTCCTCTCGGCTGGGAAGGCTGGCTCCATTGGGTTCGAGAATTTCAGTGCCCCTAATCCACGATCTGATTGGTGTAAGAGCTCTCGTTTCCAGTGGTTGCCAGTCATCCTCGAGTCTGTCGACCCATTTGCCTTGTTCGCGATAGCTGTTGAAGTGATCCCGAACAAATACGTCCGAGGTCCCGGCGAGTCGAACTTGCCATCCGGATGTGGGCTCTGTCTTATCGCAGAGCAAGACTCGTTTGCCGTCGGCAAAGAAACGCATGAATCCCTGTGACACTACGTGGTGGCGACTTCTCACGAGACCCTTGATATCACCCGGCACCGACACCCGAAGGCGTCGCTGACTCATTGCCTGGTCTGTGATACCGGCAGCTTCCTCTACGGAGCCTCGATCTGGGAGTCTGACCCGGGTGCCAGCTGCCTAAGCGCCATCGGCAACCTGGCCGGCTCGCTTCAGTCCGCGGGCCGAACTGCCCAGGCGATCCCGATGGACAAGCAAGTGGTGAGCGACTGCGCGGAGATCCCGTTGGCCGAACACCGTGACAACATCAGGGCCCCGGTACCCTGCGAATCATGGAAGTCCAAATGAAAATAGATCCTTTTGGTAACGCATAAAGCTACAGACTTTCTGCATTACTCCCAGGCGGGTAGCGATGTAAGACAATGACATCCATGCTTGTGGTTCCCGGGGGCTGGATGAAGCACTTGCAAACGCGAGGGCGAGTTATTTCTCATCGGGCGTCGCGTGACATCCTCCTTGTCCATTTCAAGCCCTTTGTCTAAGCCACCGGGGCCACATGCAGGTCGTCCCGAGCTATCCCGACGGCGGACCGGTCGAGCCTCTGGTCAGGGATGAGTGAATCTGCCGTGCAGCCCGCCGGCGGCGACGAGGCTGGCCTCGAGGGGCCCGACCCCCTGTGCAGCTGGCAGATCCCGGCGCTCATCGGCGGCCAGACAGCCGCATTGCATGCAATTCCGGGCCAGATCACGGTAGTGGTAGGACCCAATGGATCCGGCAAGTCGGTGCTCGGATACTGGTTGCAAATGAACGCGTCAGCACCAACGGTTCGTCGAGTTATCGCTCATCGTCGCCTCTGGTTCGAGTACGCCGGCCCCAACATCACGTCGGACCGACGCCATATCCTGGAACAGAACATGATCCAATGGGGTAAGCAACTCGACTCCAGGTGGCGTGACCACGCCCAAGCAGAGCGGGCGGGGTTCGTGCTGTTCGACCTCCTCGCCGAGATGAACGCCTACAACGGTCGTGTCGTCGAACTCCTGCAGCAACGAGTCGACCCCGACCACATCTGGGAGACAGTGGGAACATCTCTTCTAGAGCGCATAAACACCCTCTTCGCGAACGCACATCTGGGCCTGACTCTGACCATCACGGATCGGGCGAGCTTCCAGGCATCAAAGGGCGAGGGCACTGTGACCTACCCGATTTCTGAGATGTCTGACGGAGAGAAGAGCGCGCTCCTCCTCGCAGCCGAGGTTATGACTGCGCCTGATGCCTCCCTGGTGATCATCGACGAACCAGAACGGCATCTCCACCGCCTAATTTCCGCTTCCCTAATTGAGGCAATTTCAGCCGACCGTCGGGACTGCCATTTCGTCGTGTTCACGCATGACCTTGATCTCGCGGCTTCCCTACCTCGGTATTCGACTGTCGTCGCAGTTCTGGCAGAGACGGCCTGGGTGGACGGCCAACCCGTTGGGTGGGACTTGCGCCTCCTGGATCCGGAGGCTGACATTCCGGAGAGCGCACGGCAGGCAATTTTGGGCGGGCGAAAGGAAGTGCTGTTTCTGGAAGGCGAACGCTACAGCCTTGACGTCCGCCTGTATGGCCTTCTCTTCCCGGGATCGACACTCTTGCCCGTCGGAAGCTGCGATCAGGTCATCAGAGCCGTCGCCGGGCTCCTCGCCAGTGAGACATATCACTGGGTTCATGGTCGTGGGATCGTTGACGGTGATGGCCGAGACGCCCAAGAGCGTGCAGCGCTCAGCACGAAGGGGATCCTGTCACTGGCGGTGAGTGAGGTGGAGAGCCTCTATTACTCGGAGGTCGTCCGAAGCGCTCTGGCAGTCCGGCAGGCAGAGACCCTCGGCAAGCTAGCCGGCGAGTTGCTGGAGGCCTCAACTAAGGAGGGGCTCGCTGCGGTCCGTCGGGGCGACACTCCTACTCGGTTGGCATCGTCAGTGGCCGAGAAGATCATGTCTCGAAGGCTCGTGGAGGGTCTCCCGACCGAAGCCGAGCTGGTCGCTGGCCTTGACCCAATAAACGTCTCTACCCCGAACCCGTTTCCGGCTCAGCTAGCGAAATTAGACAGGTACCTTGCGGCTGACGACCTCGAGAGTGTCGTACGGGAATACCCCATCCGGGACACTTCGCTCCGAGCGAAAGTGGCACAGTCCCTCGGGTTCAAGACGTTCGAGGATTACGAAGCAGCCGCGTTCACACGGATCCGAAGCGATGCCAAACTCGCGGACTCATTACGAGACCTGGTCGGGCGACTGCCTGAACCCGCCACGTTACCCGGCACATAACGGTATGTCCTCTCCAGCATCTTGCGCATTGGACTTCTGCTCGGAATGGCCGCGAGCTAATGCATAAAGTGTAGGACGTTCTGCAATAAGGCCGCGTCTATTTGATCGTGAGGCTCCAGCCTTTGCTCAGGGTGACTCGGGGTGCTTTTCTGCGATAGACGGCCAAGGAGGTTCTTGGAGTCGGTATAGCTGCTCATGCCCAAGCCGAGCGGCCGACTTTGGCGAAGGCAATCGACGGCTTCCGGGAGAGCTTGAGCGACGGCGGCACACGGCGCAACTACTTGGGGTTCAAGTACCGCAACCTCGAAGCGGTGCGTTCAGCCTGCGGTTGGTGGATCCGGCAGTGGGTGGCATGTATCCGATGGGAGCCTCCGGCTGCGCCGGCGCTCCCGGCCGGTGGACCGTATCCGCGCGATCACTCCCAGCCGAAGGGAGGCCACGGAGGTAGGTATTCGTAGGCATCCTTCCCCCCTTGCGGCTGGCCGGCCACAATGCCATCGATTGCCTCGCCGAAAAGATTGTGCACTCCTCGCTGTTCCTCCTCGAGCCGCCGACGGGTGTTCTTGGCCTTCTGCCTCATCGCCGGAAAGCGTTTCTTGGCCGAGCTGTAGAGGCTGGTCATGATCTTGGTCCCGAGTTCGTGATCGGTAGCGAAGATCATGTGATAGATCGGTCGGCCGGACTCGGTCCGAAACTCCAGCGGGTGCGTCCAGCGGTAGCCGAGCGTTTCTTGTAGCCGCCAACGCATCAGGTTGACGTACTCCTCCCGGGCTTCCGCCGGGTCGATGTCCTCGTCGACCCTGGCGTTGTAAATCAGCCTCCAGTCGCCAGATCCGTACATCGCCGTCAGCTTGGCGGCGTCGGCGAAGCTCACTGAGCCGTCCTTTGGCAAGCTCCTCATGAACATCGCATCGGCAAGCAGGATCCACAACTCGACCTTTCGGCGGTCCGGGCGCTTGAACCTGGCTAGCGCCTCAAGCGTGGTCCAGGCGACGTCGGGACCGTTCGGGTCGATGAAAGCGAATGCCGGAGCCCAGTTGACGGTTTGCAAGCGCCTCAGGACAGTACCGATCTCCTGGTTACAGTCGCCGGCAATCACCTCGAAGTCCCGACCGGGGTGGTCCTGCTCTAGCGTGATCCGAAGTTCGGCGGCGTGCCGGGGGTCGAGCTCGAAGAAGCGTAGGCGTGTGAAGGCCTTGTCGTGAATCGACAGAGCGATGCTTGGTGATCCCCGCAGCACTTTGTTGGTCAGCCGCTCGATGTTTTCTGCCCGTCCACCAAATAGGTCGAAGTAAAGGATCTCACTCGACTTATTCTTGGCAGTCGTCGTGAATCCGTCGAGATACCGTTCCAGGACCTCGAGCTTGCCTGTGGTCCATACTCCCCAGTAGCGCCTGCCCGCGCTCACGCCGGCGGCGCAGGCATCTGGTCCCAGGTGCGACCATCGAGCATCCGGCCTCCGGCTTTGGGGGTGCGTCCTCCCACCTGCTTAAAGAAGAAGGCGACGTCAGCCTCGACACATTGATCCCGGATCTGTCTCACCCACTTCAACTCAACCGGGCGGTGCTTATGACCGGACTCCCCCCCAACGATTACCCACTCGATTCCGGTGAGCTCCAGGCCAGGCAAGGGGCCGAGGAGAGGCTCGAGTGAGAGGAAGTGCACCCGGGCCGGTGTGCTGCGCACTGCCTCGACCCTGGAGAGAAATCGCTGCGACTCGATTGAGCAGCCCAGCCACACGTTCGGCAACCAATCCGGGCAGAGCTCGGCTACGATTCGGGCCATCCGCTCCGGCCGCTTGGTCAGGATCTGAAAGGTGTGCGAGCTGGCCTCGGCCATCACCTCGAAGACCTGCCCTATGAAGTCGACCGGGACCCGGGGATGAAACAGGTCACTCATCGAGTTGACGAACACGAATCGAGGGGTCCTCCAACTGAGAGGGAGCCTCAGAACGTCCTCATGGAGAGATAGGCCGAAGCCCGGGCCGCTGCTCTTGGGGTTGCCGTCAAGCTGATAGCGGGGGTTGCCCATCGCCTTCAGCCGGCGGGCGAGGGCGAGAGCGTAACAGTTCTCGCACCCTTCGCTCACCCGGTCGCACCCGGTTACGGGGTTCCAGGTGGCATCGGTCCACTCGATGCTTGAGGAAGCGGCCATTTAGGCCGGAGTCTTAGGTGTCACTTCGATTCAAGGTGCCGATACACAGTGGCCCTGCTGACGCCGATCGTTTTAGCAATGACCTCGACCGTGTCCTGCTTACCGTCATACATCTCTCGAGCGATCCGTAGCTTCGCCGGCGTCATCATTGACGGCCGGCCACCCTTACGGCCGCGAGCCCGGGCCGCCGCCAAGCCGGTATGGGTGCGCTCTCGAATGATGTCCCTCTCGAACTCGGCCAGGGCCCCAAAGATGTGGAAGACGAGCTTGCCCGCCGGGGTAGTGGTGTCGATGCTCTCTTGGAGCGAACGGAAACCCACTCCCCTGTTTTCCAGGTCCCTAACAACCTCAATCAGGTGCCGAAGCGATCGGCCGAGGCGGTCTAGTTTCCACACCACCAGCGTGTTGCCGGGCTGCAGCTGCTCCAACGGTCGACTTAGCTCCGGCCGCTCATCCAGGACACCGAGGCCTTACCTACAAATACCTTGAGGCATCCGACGGCGTTGAGAGCATCCAGCTGCAGCTTAGGATTCTGGTCCGCGGTGGAGACTCGGGCATAGCCCAACTGATGACTCATGATGCCGACCGTATCAGAACCCAATCCCTGGCTGCGGTATTGCGACGTAGGTTTTTGACTCGGGATTTGCTACGTATCGGACACGGCTAGTGAGAGCGTCTCCCGCCCGTGTCACAAACGTTTCCTTTTCGGGCAGCCGGGTAGGAGCCCCCATGGCCAACTAGAATGAGGTCGGGCCAAGTCGGACCCAAATTCCCACCTCGGGCCAATAGGAAAAACGATGACCAAGCGCCTACCGCCGATAGTCCGCTCGATCACCCCCAGAATCCGGCGGGCCCCTTCTGCGGTGGAGCCACAGGTACCTCCAGCTTCGGGAGATGACGCCGCTCAGACCTCAAGCAGCGTGATCAACAGCGCGGTCTACCTTGACGGCAAGCGAGTTGGGTCGAAAACGACGCTCGCAGAAACCTATCAGTGCTTGCGTGAGCATCCCGACAGCACCGCCTGGATCGGATTGTTTCGCCCCAGCGAGGGAGAGCTGAGCTCCCTGGCTCAGGAGTTCGCACTTCACGACCTGGCCATCGAAGATGCGATCGTCGCCCATCAGCGTCCCAAGCTGGAGCGCTACGGCCAAACACTGTTTGTCGTACTGCGGACGGCACTCTATCTGGACACGCCCGAGGAGGTTCAGTTCGACGAGGTTCATATCTTCGTCGGCTCGGACTTCGTCGTCACCGTCAGACATGGCGACGCTCCGGATCTGGCGTCGGTGCGCCGGCGGATGGAGGCTGAGCCGGATCTGCTGCGGCGCGGACCCGAGGCGATCCTCTACGCCATTCTCGACAAGGTCGTCGACGGGTACATGCCGGTTATCGCAGGCCTCGAGAACGACATCGACGAGATTGAGATCGAGGTCTTCCGAGGCGATCCCCAGGTCTCACGACGCATCTACCAGCTGTCTCGTGAGGTCATCGAGTTTCAGCGCGCCTCTCAGCCGCTCGTAGCGATACTCCAGGCTCTCGGCGGCGGCTTCGACAAGTACGGAATCGATGAGGAGCTCCAGCAATACCTGCGCGACGTCGCCGATCACGTGACATTGGTGGTGGAACGAGTCGACGCATTCCGCCAGCTGCTCCGCGACATGCTCGCAGTCAACGCCACCCTGGTGGCCCAGGCACAGAACGACGAGATGAAGAGCCTCACAGAGGCGAGCAACTCCCAAAACGAGGAGGTCAAGAAGATCTCCGCCTGGGCGGCAATCCTGTTCGCACCGACCCTGATCGGCACCGTTTACGGCATGAACTTCAATGGCATTCCGGAACTGGGGTGGGCCTTCGGCTATCCGTTCGCATTGGGACTCATGGTTATCGTTTGTGTGGTGCTCTACGTGGTCTTCCGGCGCCGCGACTGGCTTTAGCCAACGCCGCACGCTCATGCGCTGCTGGGTCGGGGACTAGCGCAGAACCTCCGGCTCCCCTACGAACGAGATCACCGTCGACGGCGGGGCATCCAGCGGCCCTCCGTCGATATAGAGGCCGGGGCCGTCGCCCAGATCGCCTGCGACATCGCTGATCGTCACGCTGGTCTGCTTTCCGGTTGGATTGGCACTGGTCGTTGCCAGCGGCCCGCATTCGCGAAGCAAGCGCGCGGTCCACTCGTGGTCCGGCACACGAAGCCCCACCGTCCGGCCATCGCCGCCCAGCGCAGGCAACGGCGACAGGCTCTCGACAACCAGGGTGAGCGCACCGGGCCACTCGCCCGCCCTCTTCAAGGCCTCACCGGTGAACCGACCCAGCCCCCGGGCAGTTTCCAGGTCCACCACCAGCAGCGCGATCGGCTTGGACCTCGGCCGCCGTTTCACTTCGAAGAGGCGTTCGATCGCCGCGGGCCGGTCCAGCCTTGCGGCGATCCCGTAGACGGTGTCGGTGGGAATGACGACCACCCCGCCCGCCTCCAGTTCCGCCGCAGCCGAGGCGAGCGCCTCCGGTGAGCTCATCGATACGATCTTCGCTAACGCCTTCGACCCCTTGCGATCCGTGCCGATCCCGCCAGGTCGTTGACGATGTCCACTTCCTCGAAATCACGGGAAAACATCTCGGTTACTGCCCTCTCCTGAGCCGGCGAGATCTCCAGAACCAGCCACCCGCCGGAAGCCATCCATGCCCCTGCTTCGTCGATGATGCGTGCCGACACCTCAAATCCCTCCCGGCCGCAGGACAGCGCTACTGCCGGCTCGTGATCCCGAACATCTTCAGGAGCCTCGCCCAACTCTTTTTCGGACAGATAGGGAGGGTTGGAGACGACCAGATCGATGGTGCCCATCAGCTCCTTCGGCAGGGGGGAGAAAAGGTCGCCCGAATGAAGCTCAAGATTCCGAGCACCGGCGGCCAGCAGGTTTGTCCTCGCCCAGCTGAGCGCGTCCTCGCTGATGTCGGTCGCCCAAACCCGGGAACCCGGGCGCTCCGTCGCAGCCGACAGGGCAATCGCACCCGAGCCGGTCCCTAAATCGATCACCCTGGGATTCCGGACCTCGGCGAGCAGGATCAAACACTGCTCGACCAACAGCTCGGTCTCCGGCCTCGGAACCATCACCCCCGGCCCGACCCGCAGCTCGAGCTTCCTGAATGCCTGGACACCGGTGATGTATTGAATCGGTTCGCCCGATCGCCGGCGCTGAAGCATGTCGTCGAAGATGGCCAGGTCCGAGCCATCAACCGAATTCCCGCTATCCAAATACAGCTCGGCTCGGGTGCAACCCAGGAGGTGGCAAAGCAGCAGCTCCGCCTCAACCCGAGACGCCAGGGAATCTTGTCCCCGGCCGAGCGCGCCGGCCCGGGACAACGTCATGGCCACCGGCATCACTGGCCTCCCAGCTGCTCGGCCCTCAACTTGGTGATCAGGGCATCGATGAACTCGTCCAGCTGCCCCTCCATGACCCCCGGCACGTTGTGAACGGAGACCTTGACCCGGTGATCGGTAACCCGGTTCTGCGGGAAGTTGTAGGTCCGGATCTTCTCGGAACGGTCGACGCTGCGCACCTGAACCTTGCGGGCCGCCGAGTCCTCGGAGGCAC
>JBBDRH010000058.1:0-1863 GCA_040905645.1 Actinomycetota bacterium | reverse complement strand
AGCCACCCTCAGGCTTCGTTCTCGGCCCCAGCGCATGGTTTCCGGCACACGCCGGGGCGCTGCGGCCTCGCCTGATGGCACCTCACGCGCCCCAAACCTCGCTAGGGTCCCCTAATGCGCCACTATGTGAAGTGTACGACGCGTTATAGCTATCCGCGTTGCTCCGATATCATTGTTATTACGTTAGTTACATTGGTTGCGACGCGAGCCGCCCCTGGTGCGCGCCGGATAGGAAGTCAATTGTCCAAAAAAGTTGCTGTGCTGTGTTGGGAGGAGAGCCGCCCCTGGGTCAGCGCCCTCCGACAGAAGGGTTACAGCGTCCCGTGGGTGGACGAGCCCAAGAATGAGGTGGGCCGGCAGTTGGCCGACGCCCAGCCCGACGTCCTGCTCGTGGATCTCACGCGCCTCCCCGAGCAGGGTGAGGACATCGTCTCTGCGCTGGCAGCGAAGGGCACACTGTCCGGGATCCGAGTGGTTCTGGTAACGAGCGATGGAGCGGCCTCCAACGGTCTGGCCGGCAAGGTCGACGGCCTGTCGGTGACCACCCCGAAGAAGATAGTCTCGGCAGTTAAGGCGGCCCTGGGCGGGAAGTAACGTCCCGGACTGAAGCTTCGCCGCAATACAATTGCCCCGAGATGTCCATCCTCGAGAACCCTCCTGTCGCCCCAGTCCGCAAGCCCAGGCTCAAATCTACAGATCCTCCCGAGCGGCGCTTCCCGGTGATCTACCGCCGGCTCGTCAAGGAGTACCCGGGGGCCAAGTGCGCCCTGAACTTCTCCAACCCGCACGAGATGCTCTTCGCCACTATCCTCTCGGCCCAGTGCACCGACGCGATGGTCAACAAGGTCACGGCACAACTTTTCAAGAAGTACCCGACTCTCGAGGACTACGCCGCCGCCGACCCCCTGGAGCTCCGGATCGACATCAAGCCGACCGGGTTCTTCCGCCAGAAGGCCAAGAACCTTCAGGCGACGGCTCGCAAGATTCTCGACGATTTCGGCGGCGAGGTGCCGAGCACCATGGCCGAGCTGACGACCCTGCCGGGCGCGGCCCGCAAGACCGCCAACATCGTGCTGGGCAACGCCTTCGGCAAGGTCGAGGGCATTGCGGTGGACACCCACGTGCGGCGGCTCTCCCAGCGGCTGGGCCTCACCGAGCACGAGGACCCGATCAAGATCGAGCAGGATCTCATGAAGCTGGTGCCGAAGGACAAGTGGTTCCACCTCAGCTACCTGTTCATCGAGCACGGCAGGGCCGTGTGCAAGGCGCCAGTCCCAAAGTGCGCGGAATGTGTGCTGGCCGATCTGTGCCCCTCGGCCAGGCGGTGGCTGAATCGATGACCACACCCGCGGCCCTTTACGTAGGCACCTCCGGCTTTGCCTTCAAGGAGTGGAAGGGGCCCTTCTACCCCGCCGACCTCCCGGACAAGAAGATGCTCGGCTTCTACTCGCAGAAGCTGGGCACGGTCGAGATCAACTACACCTTTCGCCGGATGCCATCGGAGCAGACGCTGGAGAACTGGAAGGAGCAGGCGGCGGAGGGGTTTCGGTTCACCTTGAAGGCTCCCCAGCGGATCACCCACTTCCGCAGGCTTCAGGACACGGAGGAGGAGGTCGCCGAGTTCGTAAGGCGAGCCCGGCTCCTCGGCGAACGCCTGGGGACGATTCTTTTTCAGCTTCCCCCGAACTTCAAGTACAGCCGGGAGATCCTGGAGCCGTTCCTGATCTCGCTGCCTCCGGTGGCGCGCTACGCGATGGAGTTCCGGCATGAGTCCTGGCGAGACGATGAGGCGGCCGAGCTGCTCAAAACCCACCGGGTGGCGTACTGCGGGGCGGACACCGAGGAGACCCCGCTGGAGGAGCC
>JBBDRH010000057.1:0-11325 GCA_040905645.1 Actinomycetota bacterium | reverse complement strand
CTCCTGTTGAACGGGCTCGGCGGCGGCAACCTGCTCGTAGGCGGGGGCGACGACATAGTCGACCTGCTCGATGGTGAAGGGCTGCTCGACCTGCTGGATCGTGGTTACCTCAGCGAACCCGGGAGGGGCCTCGCCTCTCAGCAGCGCTTCAAAGTCAGGGTCCAACTCCAGCAGAGAGATGAGAACGTCGCGTTCCAGTCCGGGCCTTTCGGTGGAGTGCCGGGTACTGCGCTTCGTCGATCGTCTGCTCATAAAGGACCGTCCTTTCCGGATGGACGAGCCGGGTAGAAGGATTGCCCCACTATCCTCGATTCACCCCAGGTTGAAGCTGTCCCTTATCTATCGGCAGAAATGCCGGAGAATTCAACGCGAATTTAGACTGTCGAGGGTTCCGGTGTCCTATTTCAGGCGATCTCGAACCGGCCGGGCGAACTTTTCCGGCGCCTCAGAGCCCCATGTCTAGCGAGAGGGTTCCAATGCTGCCGCCGCTGTTGCCGCCGCCGCCCACTCCCGACGATCCGCCGGAACCTGCCGAGGCGGGAGCCTTCGAGGTCGACGTAGCCTTGGGGGCCGTGCTGGTGGAGGTGCCGGCTGCCACGCCGCTACCTTGGCCCCCGCCGCCCCAACCCGCGTCGCGGGCTGACGACGCAACCGGTCCGCCTCCCGGAGGGTCTTCATCGGTGGTTGCGCCTGCAAAGTCACCCTTGCCGCCCGCAGAGCCCCCGCCCCCGCCACCGCCGCCGCTGCCGCCGCCGTCTCCGGCGTCGCCGCCGATGGTGCCGGAGCCCGCTTGGCTGCCGCCACCGCCCCCGCCGTCGCCGCTGCCGCCGGAAGAGCTTCCGCTCCCTCCGCCGCGGCCTCCCGGGCCCGCGGTGCCGCTGGGGGCGCCGTCGGCGCCGTCGCCGCTGTCGCCGGAACCACCCCCGTCACCGGGGTTGGAGTCGATCGAAATGTCGGATTGGGTCTGAGCGTTGGCGGCGGGGACTATGAAAGCTGTAGCCAGCGCCACCGCCAAAGCCACGCGCTTGATAGCTTCGGTGGGCTTCATCAATACCTCCCGCGTTAAGGCGGATTAGTTTTCCAGGGACGATACTAGCCTAAAGGCCTCAGCTTGTGTCCTGCCTTCTCACAAATAACCACGAGAGCTTGCGTCACACCTCCAAAGTTGCAGGCAGGGCGTCTGGGGGCTCCGGTCAGCCGGTTAACCGCGTTACGGGCCCTTCCCAGACCGCGGTCTTCCTTGTACAGGTCCCGCCGGCGCCCGCCGCGGAGCCTGTGGGGCTAAATGTGGTGGTTTTGACCGCGAACAACTCCGTGACCGAGGCTTTGCCTGAAGTTTCCTCGAACTTGGTGGGTTTGGCCTCGACCACGTTTGATGCTTCGAACGCACCGGGGATCACCCGGCCGTTGGCCGCCCTGCACCCCTGCTCGGGCTCCGGAGGGAATGTCTGTGTGGTCCGGTAGGTGCCCTCGACATAGGTGGCGATCGATCGGGCAGGCTGAATCTCCGGTTTGTCCGGATCGCTTCCGAGAATCTCTGAGTTGCAGGGTCCCTCCGGACAGCCCGGAGTTACCTGCCATATTCGCCTGATCCTGGAGCCCAAAGTGAAGTTCGTCTCGCCCTCGGCGACACCCTCCAGCTGAACCAGGGCGTAGTCAAACTGCCATCTTCCCGCCCACTGAGCATCCTCCAACGACAACGAGGATGTGGGAGAAGGGGTGGAAGGGGGGAGAGTCTCAATCGTTGCGTCGGATCCACACTGGGTGGCAAAAAGGACGATGAAGAGCCCCAGAAGAGCACTTCTGGTCATCACGGCTCGCCGGATTTTCAGTGTTTGTGGTACCAGGGCCGGTCGGGAGGGGGCTCCTCGCCTCTCGCGGCCCTGTCGAGCTCGTCGGATTGAGCCTTGGCCTTTTCGACCTCTTCCATGAAGGGCTTCAGCGCGGTCTCGAGCTCCTGAATGCTTCTGAGGAACTCGGCCTGCCTGGCGCGGTAGCTCTCGTCCACCAGCGGGAGGAGTCTGCCGCATTTCAGGCAGCTGCGGTCAAGCCGTACTCCGTGTTTGCAGGTGGGGTCAGCCATAAGGTCTAGAGTAGCGGGCCCCTGCACTTACGGCACATGCCCTTGACCGTAAGTTTTTCTCGATGGCAGCTCGTGCATGCTCCCCAGTCGACCTGTGCTACGAATCCCGGTGGCTCGGAGATTACTCCCAGCGCCTGTCCGTGAAACCTGGCCTGTTCGTACTCCTCTCCGTCCACCCGCTGTGCCAGCTCCCAGACATAGGAGGTGAACTCGCGTTGCATGTCGCGTTCGGGGATGCTCCTGAGGTCGACCTTGACCCAGTACAAACTGATCGTGCTCCTTCGGTCTTCTTGATGACTATTTTGGTTCCAGGATAAAACGGACGCACCACGTAAGCCGCGGGCGGACCTTAGACTTTGGAGATGGAGTTCGATGACCCCAGGCGCGACTGGCTGCCGCCCAGAAAAGGGGAGAGGCCCAGAACCACTCCCGACGACCCTCACAGGCAGCTAACTCAAAACGCCACGGTCGAGCTACAAGAAGAGCTTGTGCAGCGAGGAAAAACTCTCGCCGGCACCTTCGTCGCTCCCAGCCTGATCTCCCTGCCCGGGGCCCAGGGATTTGTGCTGGATGCTACCGCCCCCACCGCTCCCTACGAGGTCTTCATGATTGCCAGGGAGTTTGCCCACGTTCACCAGCCGTCGGACGGGAGCCTCCATATGGTCGTCCCACCCCGCCTGGTGAGGCAGGTCCTGGACCGGGGGTGGGGCGAACCGCATCCGGTGGCCGAGATGGGCTTTGTCCCTCCGACGACGATGATGATCTACGGGCCGAGGGACCGTCAGGAGCTCGAAGTCGTCTGGTCGCTGCTTCAGGCGTCCTGGTCCTACGCCAGAGGCGAGAAGCTCGATCAGGAGAGTGCGGCTCGCAGAGGCCCGGGTGAATAGCGTGACAGCCATGAGGGGGTCGAAGAAGTACTCGACGGGCGACCAGCAGGTTGATGAGCGGCTCCGAGAGTTGGTCGGGGACCTGAGCCCGGGCGACGCCCAGCTGGTTTTCGAGCTCATGGCCACCGCGCTCCGGCTCGCGAAAGATCCCATCTCCAGGCTCGACCGGAAGATCGCCAACACCGCCCTCAAGGAGATGCGCTACGCGTTCAGCGTGTTTGCGCCCTACCGGGATGTCCGCAAGGTCACCATTTTCGGATCGTCGCGTACCAGGCCCACGGATCCGGAGTACGCCATTGCCCGGGACTTCTCCAGGTCCATCGCCGAAAAGGACTGGATGGTGGTGACCGGCGCCGGGCCGGGAATCATGGAAGCCGGACACGAGGGCGCGGGAGGGGACCGCTCGTTTGGAGTGAACATCCTCCTCCCGTTCGAGGCCTCAGCCAACCCGGTGATTGCGGAGACCCCAAACTCATCAACTTCAAGTACTTCTTCACCCGCAAGCTGATGTTCATCAAGGAGTCGGACGCCTTCGTGCTGCTGCCGGGGGGCTTTGGAACCCTGGACGAGGCCTTCGAGCTTCTGACCCTGATCCAGACCGGTAAGAGCGACCTGCACCCGATCGTGATGCTGGACGTCCCCGGAGGGACCTACTGGCAGTCGTTCGACAGGTACATAAATGAGGAGCTGCTCGCCCACGGCTACATCTCGGAGAGCGATCTGTCCCTGTTCAAGTACACGGACAACATCGACGAGGCCGTCGAGGAGATCGAGCGTTTTTATCGTGTCTACCACTCCCAGCGGTACGTCAACGACCGCCTGGTTCTGAGGCTGAAGATGATGCCGTCCGCCGAACACCTGGCCGCACTGTCGGAGGAGTTCAGCGACATTCTCGATGGGCCCATCGTTCCCACCGATCCTTCCCCGGCGGAGATAAGGGACGATGACATGGTTGATCTGCCCCGGATCTCCCTCAACTTCAACCGGATTCACGCAGGACGCTTGAGGTCCCTGGTGGACCGGCTGAACGAGCTCGAGAGCTGATCGAGCTTAATCAGCTTTCAACCCGGTTGCGGGGTGGGATAGCATGTCGCCCATGAGGAGAAGACGCCTCGCTGTCCTCGCGCTACTTACCGCGGCCTGCCTCCTACCAACTCCGGCGGTGGACGCCGCCCCGGCAAACAGCAACTACCAGTCTGAGATCGACCGTCTTTCCCAACAGATCTCGAACCTGGACGAGGACTACAACGACGCCCGGATCAAGCTGTCGAAGACCGATCGCCAGATCCGGGACCTGGGGGTGGCCAAGGAGGACGCCGACCGGCAGCTGGGGATATTGCGCAAGAAGGCTTCCGCTCGTGCCGCCGCCGCCTACCGGACCGGCATGCCCGACATCCTGCTCGTCCTCTTCGGGTCCGACAGCATCACCGACTTCAACAAGCGGATGGGGGTGGCCAGCCGGGTCGGTGACTGGGAGTCCGGGGTGATGACCGATCTCGAGATCGCCAACAATCGTTCCGAGCTCCAGGCACAGAATTTGCGAAAAGAGCTCACCAGGGCCAGAGCCCTATCCAACTCCATCGCCCAGAAGCGAGCCGCGCTGAAGACCAGGATCGACCAGCAGAAGCGGCTTCTGGACCAGCAGAGGGCCCGGGAGGGCGCCTCCCGGCGGGGAAGCGCAGATTCGCTTGCACGTTCGAGGGAGAACAACCTCCCTGCGCCCGCTCTACCGTCCTCCGGCAACGTCCGCAACGTCCTATCCGCTGCTTACTCACAGATCGGGAAGCCGTACGCCTGGGGAGCGGGGGGTCCGGGCTCGTTCGACTGCTCCGGTTTCACCAGCTATGCGTGGAGGGCCGCCGGGGTATCGCTTCCCCACTCCTCGAGGGCTCAGTACGCGGCGACCAAAAGGGTGGCGCGCTCCGACCTGCAGCCCGGAGATCTCCTCTTTTTCGGGAGCCCCATTCACCACGTGGGCATCTACGTGGGGGGCAACAGGATGATCGACTCTTCGACCTACGGCCATCCGGTGGGCATCCGCTCGCTCGACCGCAGGGGCTACGTGGGGGCCGGCAGGCCGGGAGTTTGAGCCTCCGGGCGGCGCTGCCGTGAAGGTGGCAATTGTGGGGGCCGGAGCGATGGCCGGGGCGCTTGCTATTCACTTCGAACGGTCCTCTCACGCAGTCGCCATCTGCGCCACGCGGTTCGACGGCGCCATCCTGGATGCGGTCCGCAAGGACCGGATGCACCCGACCCTGCACCACTTCATCCCGGAAGGCATCGACATGTACGACTACCGGCACTGGGGACGAGGGTTCAGGCGCGCCGACATCGTGGCCCTGGCAGTGCCGTCCGTCGGTGTCCTGAGCACCGTGACCGCTGCCCAGGAGCATCTGGGACGAAACGCCATCTGGGCCATCGCCACCAAGGGGTGGGTCTCGGGAAGCGGCAGGCCGATGTCGGAGTTCATCGAGGAGGTCTCCCCTCACCATCCGGTGGTGATGATGGTGGGCCCGTCGCTGGCATACGAGATCGCAGCCGGAACTCCGACCGCCCTGGTTTGTGCGAGCAAGGACCTGGTGGCGGCGCAGGTCGTGGCTTCGGCGATCACATCGCCTACTCTCAGGGGCTACGTGACCGACGACATCGCCGGGGTGGAGGTCGGCTCCGCACTGAAGAACGTGCTCGCCATCGCCATCGGGATGTGCGACGGCATCGCCGAGGTCAAGGGCAGGCCGTGGACCAATACCAAAGGCGCCCTGTACTCGCGGGGCCTGGTGGAGATGGGCAAGCTGGCGGCCGCGATGGGGGGACGTCCGGAGACGGTGCTCGGCCCCTCCGGAGCCGGCGACCTGTTCCTGACGGTGCTGGGAGGTCGCAACGGCCGGTTCGGGAGGCTGGTCGGCGCCGGGCTCGACCCGATAAAGGCGTTCGAGCACATGGGCACGACTGTGGAGGGGTTCGACAACACCCGCGAGGCGGTTCTGTTGGCCAAGCGCACCGGCGTCCGTCTGCCGGTGGCCGAGATGACCCACTCGGTGCTCTTCGAGGGAAGAGAGCCGGAAGAGGCGATACTGGAGTTGATGATGAGCCCCCTGGAGGTCGATGGCCCGCGGCACTAGGACGTTTGTAAAGATTTGCGGCATCACGCGCACGGAGGACGCGCGTGCCGCAGCCCGGGCGGGCGCCGACGCCGTCGGGTTCGTGTTTGCTCCGAGCCCGCGCAGGATCTCCCCCTCGGATGCAGGTGCGATAGCCGACCTGCTGCACCCCTCGGTGCGACGTATCGGCGTGTTCGTCGACGAGACGCCGGCCAACGTGCTGCGGATCATCGATCAGGCCGGCCTCGACGGGGTCCAGCTTCAGGGCTCCGAGAGCGCTCAGTTCGTGATCGATCTCAGGGCGGAGCGCCCCTCGTTGACGATCTTCAAGGTGGTCAGGAGCGCGGCGTCCGGGGAGCTGGCGAAAGCCGGCGGACTGGAGGTCGACGCGATCTTCATCGATCCCAAGGATGCCGCCGACCCGATGGCCCCGGTGGAGCGCATCCCGGTCGACACCCTCCGAGCTCTGTCGATTCGGTTCATCGTTGCCGGGGGGCTCACGCCTTCCAACGTCGGAGCGCTGGTTGCCGAGGTTCGGCCGTGGGGGGTCGACGTTTCCGGCGGGGTGGAGGAGCGGCCGGGGGAGAAGGATCCGGAAAAGGTCAGATCGTTCATAAGAGCGGTTCGCGATGCGGAGCGCGCTTGAAGGTCTGGGTGTGAGCCTTCAGCGAAACCTCACGAGGGCGATGCAGCGGTTCGGCAAGCTGACGATCAACCAGATCGTGCTGGCGTCGCTTCGCTCCGGGATTCGGGTTCCTTCCGTCAGTGCCGCAACCGTGATTGCAGTGGCCACAGTGGGAAGAAAGTCGGGAAAACGCCGTGTTACCCCGATGGGATACGTCCGCATCGATGAGGATAAGTTGTGGGTCGTATCCGAGCATGGCCATCGCTCGGACTGGTATCGCAACTCCAGGGCCGCCGGCACGGTGCAGGTGCTGGTCGACCGAAAGTGGCGCCCGGCAACTGTTGAGGTGCTTCCGGAGGAGGATCCCAAGGCCTTGCTGCAAAGGTTTCACAGCAAGGCGGTTGCCGCGGCCAACCGGGCGCTCTGGTACAAGCCCGAGGTGGTCGAGCTTCGCCTCAGCTCCCTGTGACCGAAACCCTCTCTTATCAAGACCTGCTGGCGTTGATCTCCTCCGATCTGGAGAGCGAGGGTCTCAAGTCGCTGATCGAGATGCCTGCCCGAGAGGCCTTTGCGGTGGCGCCCGACCCTCCGCTGCCGGAGCCGCTGGCTTTGCGTCTGGATGCGAAAGGGATCGACGGTCTGTGGACTCACCAGGCCGAAGCCCTCGCCGCGCTTCGCCGTAGCGAACACACCACGATTTCGACCGGAACAGCCAGCGGGAAGAGCCTGTGCTTCAACATTCCGGTTATCGAGAGGATTCTCCGCGACAGGCGTGCCCGTGCACTCTACGTGTACCCGACGAAGGCGCTCGCCCAGGACCAGCTCAGATCGCTCCGCTCGTTCGGCATACCGGAAGTCGCCGCCGCCACCTACGACGGAGACACTCCGTCGAACGAGAGGGCCTCGGTCCGTCAATACGCCAACATCGTGCTGACCAACCCCGACATGCTCCACTTCGGGATCTTGCCCTCGCATGCCCGATGGGCCGGTTTCCTCGGGCACCTGGAGTACGTGGTGGTGGACGAGGCCCACGTTCTGAAGGGGGTCTTCGGATCCCACGTCGGGTGCATATTCCGAAGGCTGAGGCGGCTTGCCCGGCACTGGGGAGCCGACCCGGTATTCATTCTGACCTCGGCGACCACCCCCAACCCCGGTGAGCTGGCGGAGCGCCTGTTGGGCGTGCCGTTCACCGAAATCACCACCGATGGGGCGCCGAAGGGGCCGAGGACCTTTGCGTTCTGGAACCCGCCCTTCTTGGATGAGTCACTCGGGACGCGATCCTCCTCCAATTGGGAAAGCGCCCGGTTGATGGCGGCATTCGCCGGCCGGGACATCAAGACGCTCACCTTCGCCAAGTCCCGCAAAGCTGCGGAGCTGATCGCCAAGCATGCGAAGTCGATGCTTTCGGACCCGGAACGCCGGGAGAAGGTCACCGCCTACCGTGCGGGCTACCTGGCGGGGGAGCGCAGGGAGATCGAGCGGCGGCTGTTTGCGGGAGAGCTGCTGGGGGTCGCCGCAACCTCGGCGTTGGAGCTGGGCATCGACGTGGGAGGCCTGGATGCCGTCGTCCTCAACGGATTTCCCGGCACCGTGGCTCAGGTGTGGCAGCAGGCGGGGAGGGCGGGACGCTCGCTGGACCCGTCGGTGGCGGTGATGGTCGGGAGGGACGATCCGCTCGATCAGTACTACATCGCCCATCCCGACATCCTTATGTCCCGCCCCTACGAAACTGCGCTGGTCGATGTGAGCAACCCGAATATCCTCGAGCCTCACCTGGCATGCGCCGCCTACGAGCTGCCCATGGAGGAAGCTGAGGTAACTGAGTTCTTCGGCCCGGGGGCGGTGCCGGTAGCGGAGAGGATGGCCGGCGAGGGAAGGCTGGTCCTGCGAAAGACCCGTGCCTCGAAGACGGCGAGGTACCACTGGAGGGGGCAGTCGGCTCCGGGCAACGACCTGGATATCAGGTCGATGGGTGGTCCGGTCTTTTCGATAGTCGAACGGGAGACCGGGATGCTTCTGGGCACCGTGGACGGCGCCAGTGCCTTCTCGCAGGTCTTCCCGGGTGCCATCTACCTGCACCAGGGCGAGAACTGGGAGGTGATCGAGCTGGACCTCAACTCTCATGTGGCGCTGGTGGAAAGGGCGGCGGGCAGCCACTACACGCAGTCACGAGAGATCTCCGACATCAAGGTGCTCGAGATCCGTGAGTCGAAGAAGGTGGGCGCCGTACAGATGTATCTGGGAAGGGTCGAGGTGGCCCGGCAGGTGGTCGCCTATGCGCGCAAGGACATCTCAACCGGCGAGACTCTGGCTCTGGTCGACCTGGATCTCCCCGAGGTGGTCCTCGACACGGTGGCGGTCTGGTACACCGTAGACCAAGAGCTCCTGTACCGGGCCCGGATAGCTCCGGCCGACCTCCCAGGCAGTCTCCATGCAGCCGAGCACTGCGGCATCGGGATGCTTCCGTTGTTTGCGATGGCCGATCGGTGGGACATCGGAGGGGTCAGCACCGCTCTGTCGGCCGACACCGGCCTGCCCACCGTTTTCATCTACGACGGCTATCCGGGCGGGGCGGGCATCGCGGCGAGGGGATTTGCCCAGGCCGGCGAACATTTGGCGGCCACTTTGGAGGCGCTGCGGAACTGTCAGTGCGAGAAGGGCTGCCCGTCGTGCGTCCAGTCCCCCAAGTGCGGCAACGGGAACGAGCCGCTCGACAAAGCGGGAGCCACCCGCCTGCTAGCAACTATCCTTGGATAGTGGCCATAGACTCAGATTCCGAAGTCCAGACCGAACCAGGTGTATCGCCGGGAAAGCTGCGCATCGTCAGGGTGCTGGCCTTCGTGCTGGTGCCTCTCGCCTTCATATCTTTCATCGGATACAGCCTCCTCCAGACCCAACCTCCCAAGGGGCTGGTGGGGTCCAGGATGCCCGTGTTCTCGCTTCCGCTGCTAGGCGGCGGATCGAATTTTTCGAGCTCCGACCTGGCCGGCGAGCCGGTGGTGATCAACTTCTGGGCCTCCTGGTGTATCCCATGCCGGGAGGAAGCCAGGGTGCTGGAGGCCGCCTGGAAGAAGTACGAGTCTCAGGGGGTCCGGGTGCTGGGCGTCAACGTCCAGGACTCCGAGCAGGACGCGCAGGCCTTCGTCAAGGAGTTCGGCATCACCTACCCGACGGTCCGGGACACCGACCTGAAGCTGTGGACCATGCTGGGGGTCGCCGGCCTGCCGGAGACGTTCTTCGTCGACCACGAGAGCATCTTCTTCGGCGTGGGGTCGGGGGAAAAGATCGATCAGAGCGGAGGCACCAAAATCCTGGGTGCGATCGATTCCGCCCTGCTCGACAGTCAGATCCGGCTGATGCTGAACGAGAAGGACGCCTAGCCTAACCTCTACGAAGCGCTCGGCGGGGTGCTCTCCGGGGCCTCGGCCCCGGCAATTTTAGCCTTCTCCTCGTCGGCTTTCACCTCAGGGGCTTCAACTCCAAGCATCCGGTCGACGACTGCCGCCGGCTTCCTGGGGCGGCGGGGTTTGACCACCTTCTCGGCCAGCTTTGCCACCTTGCTTGCGACCGGGGGCTTGATCAGAGCAAGGAGCTGCTTGTTGAGCTCCAGATCCGCCTTAGCCTGCTCGGCCAATGCCTCGTCCAGCAGCTCGACCGTCCGGCCGCTTCCCTTCTCCTCTGCCAGGGTCCGGGCGTGGCGGTAGGCGTTCATTCGGTGGCGAAGCAGCCGCTGCGCCGAGGACAGCAGGGCCACGTCCAAAGTGAGCGGATCGGTCTTCTTCGAGCTCGTCAGGATTCTCATCTCCTCCAGCATTCCGGTGACCGGATCGCAGCCTCGGGGGGAGAGCTTGCGGCCCAGATCGTCGGCTATCAGGCTGAGCCGGACCCTCTGGTCTTTCGAGTTGTGAACCTGGGCCTGGAGGCCGTCGATGGCTTCCGACGAAGAAGCGCTCTTGGTGTACTTGGGCAGAACGTCGACTATCTGCTCCTCGGCGCCCCGAAGGGTCTTGAGCTGGGCAACCATCAGGTCTTCGAGGGATCGTAGCTTCATAAGGGCTCACCTCCGACCTAACTATAGGATATAGATGGCCCTCAACAACTCGGCAGCTGCGGCTTGAGTCGCCCGTGCGATCTCGCCGGCGTCGGTGGCGAGCTCGAAAGCTCGGGCGTCTCTACAAGGGCAGATGCGCTCAACTGCGGGAACCGATCTCGCACTCGAAAGCCATGCTGCGGACGCTAACAACGGCAGATGAACGAAACCTTAGGATTGTTTGAAGCCCGGGCCACGGAACCGAGAAATTTTCGAGCCCCCTCCTACAGCTTCCGAGGAGCTCCAGCCCTACAGTGATGATCAAATCAGTGCTTCGAAAAGTAACCACGCTCCTCCGGCTGCTGGACTTTCGCCTGGCTTCCAACCGGTTCATAGCCCTTGCCACAATCGTCGTGTCGGGCTTGGGATTCGGCTACGAGCTCAACGACGGCGGGTCCTTCGGGGAGGCGGTCGCACGAGGCGTACAGTTCGGTGCAGGCGTCTTCCTGGCCTGGGCCATAGCCCGCGAGCTCGACCCCGACCGCCCCGGCTCCGCAACCGCAGCTACATTTGCCGGCGCGGCCCTCCTGTTCACCGGA
>JBBDRH010000056.1:0-11335 GCA_040905645.1 Actinomycetota bacterium | reverse complement strand
CAACGTCCCAGGGATCGGCCCCTTCGTGGGGCGCGCGCATCTCATCACGATGTGGATATGGGCGGGAACGCACAAGATGTTGAGCGTGGGGTTCATGACCGACTCCGCCTACTGGATCTATGCCGGTCTGCCGGTCGAGATCCCGCCGATCAGGCCATTCGTAGGCTGGCTCATTGCCGGAAATGAGGCCGCTACCGGCATCCTGATGTTGATTCGCCCACTGCGGCGCGCCGGCGTGATGCTGGCACTGGCGCTGCACGGGATGATCCTGCTGGTGCTGTCGCCCTGGGGACAGGACTGGAACCAGTCGGTCTGGCCGTGGAACTTCGCACTCGGGATTGCCGCGTTGGTGCTCTTCTGGCCCTGGGACGAGCCGGCCGTGGAGGGGGCGCCCGCTCAGCCCCCGTCCGGCCGGGTCAAGAAGCTCAAGATCGCGATTGCTGCCGCGGCTGCCCTCTACCCCCTGGGCTTCTACCTCGGAGTCACGGACGCTTATCTCTCGCACCATCTGTACAGCGACGCGATCGCCCGCGCCTATTGTGAGCCTCAGAGCTGCCGGTCGGCACGCTTCGGAGACACCTGGGTGGCGCTCGAGGTGTACATCCCTCCCGAGCCCCGTCTCTACAGGCAGTACTTCCTCAGTCAGTGCAAGCCGGGAGAGCGCCTGACGATCGTTCCGCGGCAGACCAAAATCCTGGTCGGCCGCAACTCGACAATAACAACGCTCCGATGCCCCCGGGATGCGGTCGGGGAGTCCTCAGCGGATGACCGGGCTCCCTAAAGGGGTGGACGAGCTCTCGTCGGGCCCCAGTATCAGCTCGCGAAAGCGGTGATAGCCGAGCGAGCAACCCAGCAGGACGAGGCCCAGCCCGATGAATGCTGCGATTCGGAGCGGAGTCTCCAGCAGCCAGACATCGGCCATGACCAGCTTCAGCACCACCAGGACGAAGAGTCCAACCGACATCAACCTCGCCCACCTCGCCCTCTGACCGATCCCATACGCAAGCAACGCGGAGGCGTATAGGGTCCAGACGGATGAGAGGGTGAAGGTGAAGCCCTCGGCGGACCAAACGTCGGACCGGTTGAAAGCTGCCCACAACTCAAAGCTGAACCAAACCAGGGCCATGACGTTGGCCAGCACCGCCGCGGTGTCGGCCCAGGCCTTCGCCTGCACCATCCCGGTCTGTTGCCGCAGGGCATACGCCGCAAGCGCCAGGGCAAGGATCTGAACCACGAAAGGAAGTGACTCGAGGGAAACCAGCGGCCAAGCCGGCTCGTAGGCAAAGCCCAACCGGTAGTCGGCCAACGTGGTCAATACGGACAGGGCGAAAATTCCGGCGCCGGCCAGCCGGAGCTTCGAGAGGCCCTGCTGGGTGCTGGCCGCGGCAAGGGCCATCGCCTCGAGTGCCCAGATCGTGCTGAGAACGGGGCCTGTGAACTGCAGCCCCGCCGCAATCGTCAAGGATGCGACTCCCAGGCCGACCAGCGTGAGAGTCAAGGTCTCGTCGGTCGATGCCATCTGTCTGAACGCCAGGCCTGCCCCGATATGTGCCAGGCCCAACAGCAGTGCCAAGATCGATTCGGCGCCGCCTTCGAGGACCAGGAGCCCGAAGCCGAAGTAGGCGACCGCGTTGAATCCGAGCAGTGCAACGTCGGTCTCGTCGGAAGGCGCACCGGTGGTCCGGCTCATCAGGGAGACGGCGTGGAACAGCAGGAGGTAGAGCGTGGCGAAGGCCAGCACCACCAGCTCGCCGCCCTGCGTCCCTTCGAAGGTGACGGTGCCCAGGAAGACCAGGAACCAGGTCCCGAAGAGCGCCACCGCATTCAACGCTCGCCATTTTCGAAGATGGGAGAGGGCCACGACGCCGAGATCGAGGACCAGGAGGTAGGTATAGAGAGCTGTCTCCGATCCTCGTCCCGTCGAGACAAGGATCGGGTTGAGGAATCCTCCCAGGGTGGCGAGCACGGCAAGAGCGATCGAGTTGTGCCGTATCGCGAGAGCGCCGCCGCCCACAACGACGAGCGCAAGCAGGACGAGGGCGACTGCCGGGGACATCAGGTCGTAGAGCTGGTAGCCCGCCCAGATCGACAGGTAGCCTATGGCGACGCCCACTCCGGCTACGGCCTGCGCAAACAACGGCCAGGACTTGCGGTGGGCCCACTCTCCCCAGACGATGAATGCGAGGCCGGCCAGCAGGCCTATCGCCACCCTGCCTGCAGGCGAGATCAGGTTGCGGTCGACCGCGTACTTGAAGGCGAAGACGGCTCCGAGAAAGATCGCCACCGCGCCGGCACGTGCAAACCAGCTGCCCAGGAGGTTTGCTTCGAGCTCGCCGGTTCCGGGTGTGCCCAGCATCGACGAGAAGCTTCGCGGCGCGCTCACAGCCGGTTGAGGAGCGGGAGCGGCGGGCGGCGGCGCCATAACCGGCGCCTTCTGGGCCAGTCGTACCTGTGACCAGAAGACCGGGTTGGTAGCCACAGAGGAGGGGCTGACGGCCGGGTTGGTGACCACAGGGGAGGGGCCGCCGGCGGGCTTATTGGACTTCTGGACCTCTTGCCGAACCAGAGCCTTTACTTCGTTGAGCCCAGCTTCCAGGCGGTCCAGGCGACGTTCGATCTCATCGAAGTCCATAGGGCCGGTATGACGCGCCTCGGCCCGGTCCCGTTACAGAAAATTTTCTCATTGAGCGTTCGCCCGACTTTTGTGCGTAACTGCGCGGGTGCTCGACGCTGCCGGCTGGTGCCGCATCAGGCAACGTTTGCGAGGTTTGGGGCGCGTGAGGTGCCATCAGGCGAGGCCGCAGCGCCCCAGCGCATGCCGGAACCATACTGTGGGGCCGAGAACGAAGCCTGGGGGTGCCTCACGCCGCCAAACGCCCCGAAGGTTGCCTGATGGGGCACTAACTTCTCCGCCTGCCCATCGAGTGCTTGGGCACGTGCTGGGTTCGGCGCTTGCGCCGGATTTGTGCGATCAACACCGCTCCGGACGCGGCCGCAAAACTTGTCAGCCAGACGGCGTCGAGGCCCTCCTTCGGGCTCCCCTGCGCAGCCGCAAGGCCGGCAAGTATCGGATCCGGTGACGTGGTGGTGGTGGTGTCGCCGGGAATCTCCGCCGGAGCGGCAACCGCTGCCGCGGTTGTGGGGCGAGTCGAAGTGGTGGCGGGCCTCGTAGTCGTCGATTTCTTCACGGCGGTGGAGGTGGTGAGCTTCGCAGGCGCCCGCACGGCCGCGGAAGGTGTCGTCGGGGAGGGCTTCGACGAGGTCGTATTGACTTCGGTGGTGGATGGGATTTCGGGTGCCGTCGCCGGCGGCGCGGTCGCGGCTGCGGGTGCGGGCGAGTTGTCGCAGCTCATCGCTCGGGCGTTGCCCGACCCTCCCGCGACCTGCGGGTTCCTCGGAGGAGTGCTGTGGGAGGGTGATCCATCGCCTCCGAACTCCACAACCGCCATGACGTAGGGCCGGCCCGAGGCGGACGAGCACGCAATCGCCACTCCCACGTGGCTGAAATCGGGGTCGAGCATGTTCTTTCGATGCACCCCGCTCGCCATCCACATGTTGTGCGCTTGCGACGCGCTGAGCGAGTCGTCGTGGTAGGCGAGGTTCTGAGCTGCCGAGCGGTAGCCTGCAGACATGCCGGCGTAGCTGGAGCTGTGGTACATCTTTCCCTCGGCGGCCAGCTTCTCGGCCCACGCCTGGGCCTTTTGATCCAGAGCCGAGTCGCGTGCCACCGTGCGTATGCCTCGGGCCTGCCGTTCGTCGTTCATGAACTCGAGCATCCGGCTGTTGTTGTAGCCGGCGTCCGACGAGGCCGCCGGGGCAGGGAGGGCCGGAAGCAGAAGAACCGGGAGTGCTGAGAGGAGCGTTATGACAACTTTTCGCGCCCTGGTCACCCGACCATTATTGCGGAGGCGGCCGGAAGAACCAATACCTCCTCGTCCGGAACCGGTTGCTGCGGGCTCAGTCCTCGGTGATCTCGTCGGCCAGGCCTCCCTTCGCGGGACCGTTCTCGACCTTTGGGAATCGCTCCGCCAGAAGCTCACCGGCGCGATGCACCGCTCCGACGAGCCCCTCGGTGTAGCGGCCTTCCTTGAGATCGGCCGAGAGCGCGCCGGCCGCCGACTGCCAGAACTCGGTTCCCGCATGTTCGTCCAGGGCGACGTCGCCTGCGATGAAGAACCTGCGGGACCGCGGCTGCAGGTAGATTAGGACCGCATTGCGGTAGGGGGTGGCGGCCATGTTCAGCATGGCGAAGCGTTCGCGGGCCGCCTTCTCGATGTCCCTGGTCGACCGGCCGGAGAGGTGGACCCGGATCTGTCCGGTGGTGTTCCGCTCGGCGTCTCTGATCGCAGCGACGACCTTGACGTCGTCCACCGAGTCGATGAACCTACGGACCTTTCCGATCCGCGCTCTACCAGCTGCCACTCGCCCCTCCTCCTCCGGACATTCCACCGCCTCCCGAGAACCCGCCCCCGGAGAAGCCTCCCCGCGACGAGCCCCCGCCCCAGCCCCCGACCAATCCCGGCAGCCACCAACCGCCGGACCCGTAGGTCCGGCCGCCCCGAAAGCGCCGGGGCCGGAAGCGCCGCCACAACCACTGCACGAGCTGAATGAGGATCAAGAACCCCAGGAACCACAGCCAGTCGGAATCGGCGCCGGAATCGTCCTGGGACTCGTCCTCGCCGGTCCCGGTGTACTCACCCTTGGTGGCCGCGATGATGCCGTCGACGCCGTCGCCGACTCCCGCTTCCCAGTCGCTCTCCCGGAAGCGTGGTATCGCCTGCTCCTCGAGGACCTGGGCGGCGAGGGCATCGGGCAGAGCGCCCTCCAGCCCGTAGCCGACCTCAATCCGGGTCCGGCGGTCCTGCGTGAAGACCACGAACAGCACCCCGTTGTCCCGGTCCTCCTGCCCGATGTCCCAAGCCTGGAAGGCGTCGGCAGCGAAGTCCTCGAGCTCCCGGTCCTCGGGGAGCAGGCGGTCGATGTAGACCACCACCTGATTGGAGGTCTCGGTCTCGAAGGTCTCGAGCTTGGCGTTGAGCTCGGCCTCGACCGGCTCCGAGAGCACCCCCGCCCGGTCCGTGACGAAGTTGATGGGAGCCTGCGGGAGCTCCGCGGCGGAGGCGGGGCCGGGTGCCAGGAGGGCGAGCACGATGCTGGCCGTCAGCACGATGCGCCCGCGCACTCTCGCAGGCCTCCTCGAGCCCACGGCCTAGGACGGTGAGGGCGCCGGGGTGTTCCCGAAGTTGACCTCGGGCGGCCGATCCGAGCCCGGCGTTGACTCGAAGTAGGTCTTGCGGTCGAAGCCGAAGAGACCTGCGATCACGTTCGTGGGGAAGCGCTGCCGGCGGGTGTTGTACTCCTGGGCGACCTGGTTGTAGCGCCGGCGCTCGACCGCGATCCGGTTCTCCGTCCCCTCAAGCTGTACCTGGAGGTCCCGGAACGCCTGGGTGGCCTTGAGCTCGGGGTAGGCCTCCACGACGACGAGCAGCCGGGAGAGGGCACTGGAAAGGGAGTCCTGGGCCTGCTGGAACTCCTGAAATGCCTCGGGGTTGTCGGGGAGATCGTCGGCGTTGATCTGGGCCCGGCCGACCGACGCCCGGGCATTGGTGATCGACTCCAGGGTCTCCCGTTCGAAGTTGGCCGCCCCCTGGACGGTCGCGACGAGGTTGGGAATCAGGTCAGCCCTGCGCTGGTAGGTGTTCTCGACCTGGGACCACTGTGAGTCGACGGCCTCGGAGCTCGACACCAGCCGGTTGTAGGAACCGATCATCGGGAGAAGGACGACCAGAAGCAGGCCGGCCAGGATTGCGATTGCCGCGATGGCCTTCTTCGACATTGCTCGGCAACACTATCGAAACTTTGGTTCATCTCGCGGCCCGGGACGTCCGGGTTTGCGGGAGATGACACAATGAATAGAGGGCTACGGCCTGAGAGCCCGGCCATTTCCGGACCGAATGGGCACCCCGAAACATTGGGGATCCTGAGCTCCGGTTCCGCCCACCGAACGTGAGGAGTTGTTTTGCGACCCTGCTTGACATGCCTCGGCTGAACGATGAGGTTGCGCACGCTTTTCAGGAGCTTGCCGATCTGATCCAGATTGCGGGAGGCGATCGCTTCAAGGTTGTCGCCTACCGCAGGGTTGCCGACGAGATTCAGGCGCTCGGCAGGGACATCGGCACGTTGAGCTCCAAGGAGCTGGCCTCGCTTCGCGGGGTCGGAAAGGCCACCGCTTCCAAGATTCGAGAGGTTATTGACACGGGGACGATGGTCAAGCTCGAGGAGGCGCGCACGGTGGTGCCCCCGGGTATCCGGGAGATGACCAGGCTTCCCGGCCTGGGCCCCAAGACTGCCCTGCTGCTGAGCTCGGAGCTGGGCATCTCCAGCCTGGAGGAGCTGCAGAGAGCGATTGATCAGGGCGGGCTGAGGGACGTGAAAGGACTGGGCCCGAAAACGGAGCAGAACCTGGCCAGCGCGTTGAAGTCGTTCACAGGCGGAGAACGCAGGGTGCCTTTGGATGTGGCGCTCAAGGTTGCCGAGGGGATGCTGGAGGAGCTCGACCGGCAGCCCTGCGTCCTTCGGAGCGCCTACTGCGGCAGTCTGCGCCGGATGAAGGAGACGATCGGGGATCTGGACCTGCTGGTATCCAGCACCGACCCCTCGGCCGTGATGAATGCGTTCGTCCGCCTTCCTCAGGTCACCGGCACCCTGGCCCACGGCTCCACCAAATCCAGCGTTGCGGCAGCGGGCGGGCTGCAGGTCGACCTGAGGGTCGTGGCTCCGGAGGAGTTCGGATCGGCGCTTCAGTACTTCACCGGCTCCAAGGAGCACAACGTGCGCGTTCGCGAGATCGCAGTGAAGCAGGGCTACAAACTCTCGGAGTACGGCTTGTTCAGGGTATCGGACAACGTGAGTGTCGCCGGAGCAGCCGAGGAGGAGATCTACTCCGCCCTCGGTCTGATGACCCCGCCTCCAACTTTGCGGGAGAACCGGGGGGAGGTCGAGGCGGCGGCGCGGGGCGAGCTGCCGGTCGTGATCGAGCTCGCAGATCTGAAGGGAGACCTCCACTCCCACTCGGTTTACTCCGACGGCGCGGCGACGGTTCGGGAGATGGCCCTCGCCGCTCTGCGTTTGGGCAGGAGCTACCTCGCCGTCACCGACCACCTCGACGCCTGGGTGAGGTCCCACACCCTCGAGACGATCGTGAAGCAGGCCGGGGAGATCGCTGCAGTCAACCGGGAGCTCGAGGGAAGGATCACCGTGCTCCAGGGGGTCGAGGTAGACATCGGGCCGGAGGGCGATCTGGCTCTTCCGCGCACAATCCTCGATGTTGTGGATCTGGTGATCGCAAGCATCCATCGGCGGTTCGGTCTGGGGCCGGAGGAGACCACCGCCCGCGTCGTCAAGGCCCTTCGCCATCCGAGGGTCGACATCCTCGGCCACCCTACCGGGCGATGGCTCGGCAAGCGGCCGGCGACCGAGTTCGATCTCGAGAAGGTTTTTAAGGTCGCCCAGGAGAATCGGGTGGCCCTCGAGGTCAACTCGAACCCCGCCCGCCTCGACCTCAAGGACGATCATCTCCGGCTCGCCCGGGACTGCGGCTGTACGTTCTCGATTGCCACCGACTCCCACAACCCGTCCCAGCTGGGCAGGATGCGGCTGGGTGTGGGGATGGCCCAGAGGGGCTGGGTGACGACGAGCGAAGTGATCAACGCTCTCCCTCTAAACGCGCTGCGCAGGACCCTCAAACGTTAGGGTCCGCCCCCTACTCACCGAAACGTCCAAGTAGTTTTGTGACGGGCCCTTAATGGCGCCGGCAGCCGCTCGGCTGGCGCGGCCCTTCTACTCGCAGCCGACCCTCACGGTGGCCGAGTCGCTGCTGGGCCGGACGCTGTACCGGGAGACCGATGAGGGCCTGGTGGCAGGGCGTCTGGTGGAGGTGGAGGCGTACTGCGGGAGCGCGGACCCCGCCAGCCACGCTTATCGCCGGGTTACGCCCCGCAACGCGATCATGTTCGGCCCCGCGGGTTACCTGTATGTCTACTTCACCTACGGAATGCACCACTGCGCCAACATCGTCACCTTCGAGGAGGGGGCCGCCGGGGCGGTCCTGCTGAGGGCGGTGGAGCCGCTCGAAGGCCTCGACTTGATGGCGGCCCGCCGGGGCGTCGTCGACCCGAGGTTGCTGGCCAAGGGGCCGGCCAGGTTATGTCAAGCGTACGGATTGACGCGACAAAACAACGGAGCAGATCTCGTCACCGGAGATTTGTGGGTGGGGGAGGAGCGCACCCTGAGGGGCCCGGTTCGCACCTCGATGCGAATCGGAGTGAAGCCCGACCCGGGCAAACCGTGGCGATTCTTCGAGGAAGGGCCCTACGTAAGCGCACCAAGCGGGAGAAAGTCATCGGTTAACCTTCAGGCGTGAATGCCAATTCAGAGCTGGAGTGGCGCGGCCTGATCCATCAGGCCACCGATCCCGATCTGGGCAAGTTGCTGGCAAAGGATCGATTCGTCGTCTACTGCGGTTTCGATCCGACCGCGGACAGCCTTCATCTCGGAGGATTGATCCAGCTCCTCAACCTCCGGCGGCTGCAGCTCGGCGGCCATCGGCCGATCGCGGTGATGGGCGGAGGCACCGGACTCATCGGCGACCCGAGCGGGAGGGAGTCCGAGAGGGTGCTCATGTCCGAAGAGGTGCTCGAGGCGAATATCGACTCGATAGGCAAACAGGTGGGACGGATTTTCGACCTCACCCCCGGACCCTCGCAGGCCCTCATCGTGAACAACGCCGACTGGCTGAAGGCGCTGCCGCTCACGACCTTTCTGCGGGACATCGGAAAACACTTCAGCGTCAACGCGATGATCGCCCGGGACTCGGTCAGGGACCGTCTTCAGAGTCGTGAGCAGGGGATCTCGTTCACCGAGTTCACCTACATGCTGCTGCAGTCCTACGACTTCCTTCACCTGTTCGACACCCACGGTTGCCGGTTGCAGATCGGAGGAAGCGATCAGTGGGGAAACATCACCTACGGCATCGAGCTCATACGGAAAACCAGGGGGGAGCAGGCCTACGGGATCACCTCGCCCCTTATCAAGGGGCTTTCCGGGGCGAAGATGGGCAAAAGTGTCGGGGGCAACATCTGGCTCGATCCTGCCAAGACCTCTCCCTACCGCTTCTACCAGCACTGGATCAACGCCGACGACTCCGACGTGATTGCATTTCTCAAGTTCTTCACGTTTCTGGACCGGCGACGCATAGAGGAGCTCGAGGCCATCCACGGCGAGGCTCCGGGGAAGCGGGAGGCGCACCGAGTGCTGGCGGCCGAGGTCACGAACCTGGTGCATGGCCCCGAGGAGGCCGCCCGTGCAGAGAGGGCCTCTCGAGCACTCTTCGGCAGGCAGATAGCGGAGCTCGACGAGCAGACTCTGCTCGACGTCCTCTCGGATGTTCCCTCCTCCACCATCTCCCGTACGGCACTTGAGCCGGGAAAGCCACTGGTCGAGCTGTTGGTGGAGACCGGGCTGGCCTCCTCCAGGGGCTCGGCGCGCTCGTTTATCGAAGGCGGGGGCGTCTACATCAACAACGAGCGTGATACCGATGTCGACCGCCTGATCACCGGCGGCAACCTCTTGCTGGGCCGCTATCTGGTCCTTCGACGCGGGAAGAAGAGCCACCAGCTGATCAGCTTCGAGTAGCTCTTGGTTTCGCTATCTGAGATTCAGGAGGTCGAGCAGCTGCTCCAGGAGGGTAAGGGTGCCGTCGAGAGCGCTGAGATCGGTGCTCGCCAGAGCGCTGTTGAAGGGCTCCGTTCCGTTGGCCAGGGTTAGCTCGCCCAGATTGCCGAAATGGTTGGCGTAGTTCAAGGTCAAGAACAGGTCGGAGACCCCGTTGCTCAACGGCTCCGGCAGTAACGTAAGGGTGCTCAACACGCCGAAGGCTCGTCCCTGCCCGTCAAGGAACCCGCTGCCCGAGTCACCGGGGATACCTGGGATCAGCGTGAACACCGTGTGAGTCCAGCCACCGGCGCCCTGACCCCGGCTCACCCCCTGCCTGGGCTTTAGATCCTTGAGGTCCTTCAGAAGGGAGGATGCGCCAAAGACCAGCACCTTGTCGCCTCGGTTGGTCGCGGTGGCCAGTCCGGTAGGGCCACCAAAATGGGGAAAGCTCGGATTGATTTTGTCGAAGTCCCTGCGGTTGACGAGCACAAGGGAGAGGTCGTTGTACCGGCAGGTGTTTTCATCGCTTTCTTCCCGAGCCTGCATCGTTCTCCAGGAGTTGTAGACGAGGATGCCCGGCGCGGTGCCACCCTCGATCGTGACCGGAGTGCCGACCGGTAGCGAGGGGGTGGTGCAGCCGTTGGTGTTAGAGACATCTCCAATCGATGCGCAGTGGGCGGCCTGCCCGAGAAAAATGTTGCCTATGGAATCGGTGAAGACAAAGTTGGACGTGCACTGGTTGGGGCCGGTGATCATCGTCACACCGGGATGAATGCTAGCCGTGGATGCCGGCGCCCATTGAGGAGTCACAGCCGATGCCGGCAAAGCCACGACGAGGGCCACGAGACCAACCGCCAGGGCCAGAGTCAGCGCACGTTTTTTCAGGGCTCCGCTCCTTTCAGTGAGATTCAAGCCAGTTTTTTACCGCTTCGAACTCTGTCTGCGTCAACTCGTGGCCCCCGGGCTGCCACTCGAGCGTGACCTCCGCTCCGGACTCCTCGAGGATTTCGGCAAGCCGTTTGGCCTGGTCCGGGGGCACCATTTGATCCCTCCTCCCGGCAGTCAACAGCACGGCGGTGCCCCCGAGCTCGGGGAGCTTCTCCGGCTCGAACGGGACCATGGCGTGCAGCAGGGCAGCCGAGGCAAGTGCCCCCGGGTGCAGCAGCAGAAGACTGGCCGCAATGTTGGCTCCGTTCGAGTACCCGACCGCCGTTATTCGGGATGGGTCGAGCGTGTAGGCGGAGGCTGCATCATCCATGAACCGCGCCAGCTCGTGCGTGCGTGCTGCGAGGTCTTCCAGGTCGAAGACCCCGAGAGCCAGCCTGCGGAAAAACCTCGGCATCCCGTTCTCCAGCACCTGTCCGCGCGGACTCAACAGGTTGGCTTCCGGGTCGAGGTCCCGGCCAAGAGCGAGAAGGTCGTCCTCGTCGCCCCCGGTGCCGTGGAGCAACAGCAGCGTGTCGGGCTTAGAGCCCTTTACGAAACGATGGATCATCCCGAGCTGTTCGGTCACCGGTCTAGTGTCGCTTTCAGGGTGAGACATGTCCAGCCGACGACCCACCGAATTAGTGCGGTGACCACTAACGTTGACGTGTTTGGGGCGCGTGAAGTGGCGTCAGGC
>JBBDRH010000055.1:0-1874 GCA_040905645.1 Actinomycetota bacterium | reverse complement strand
CGGCTATCCTCTGGGCATGTCCCTCCCGGATGTTGCGGCTCATTACACGCAAGGCAACCTGCTGGACCGTATCTTCGATGCCCTTCGGGCGGTCGGGAAAGATCCCGACCACCTGAGTGTTCAAGACCTGACCCCGGTCGACCACTTTCACACTCTCGGCCCCATCGCCACCACCGGGCTTGCCGATGCAACCGGCTTCGAGGGGGGCGAGGAGGTCCTCGACGTGGGGAGCGGCCTGGGTGGGCCGGCGCGGACCCTGGCCGAGAGCTACGGGTGCAGGGTTACCGGGATCGACCTCACTCCGGAATACTGCCGGGCTGCCGAGGAGCTCAACGCGCGGGTCGGGCTGCAGGATCGCATAGTGATCCAGGAGGCCAACGCTCTGGCCCTGCCGTTTGCGGACCGGACCTTCGACGTGGTCTGGACGATGCATGTGATGATGAACATCGAAGACAAAGAATCCCTCTACGCGCAGCTCGCCCGGGTCCTCAAGCCCGGGGGCAAGCTGTCCTTCTTCGACCTGATCGCCGGCAGGGGGGATCCTTACTTCCCCGTGCCCTGGGCGGACGAGCCATCGATCAGCCACCTCGTCGATGAGGATCAATTGCGGCTTCAGCTGGGTGCAGCCGGATTTCACATCAAGATATGGCAGGAGCTAACTCGCGAGGGTGCCGCCTTTTTCGGAAACCTCGTCCCCTCGCCGCTGGGACCTCATCTGCTGATTCGAGATATGCCCGGCAAGATGGCCAACCTTCGCCGTAACCTCGAGGAGGGACGGGTCAGGGCGATCAGGTCGGTCTGCACCGTCGATTAGGGGCCGCGGATTGCATAGCGGGCCCGAGGTGCTTCTCCCGCATCCATGGTGGGGGTTAGCGCGGCAACCTCAGCCCGGCTGGAAACGCCCAGCTTCCTGAACACGTGGGAGAGGTTAGCCTCTATGGTCTTTTCACTGAGGAAGCATGCCAGGGCGATCTGCTTGTTGGTCTTTCCTTCCGCCACCATCCGGGCGATCTGAATTTCGCGCTCGGTCAGCGAGCCCAGACCCCATTCCGTGGGGCTGGACGGCCTCCGTCTTACCCCAAGGTGGCGCAAATCCTTGAGCACGCCATCGCGCAGTTGGATTGCGTCGCATCTCGTGAGCGCCTCCTCCGCTTTCTGAAACTGAGCGATCGCGTAATCTCTCCGCTGATCCTTGGCGAGCGCTCTTCCGGCAACTATCCGAGATCGCGCCGCCTCAATCGGGCTTCCGGCATCGTGAGCCAGCTCGGCGGCAGCAAGGGCAATCTCAGCTGCCTCGCCGGCTTCACCCTTAGCCAGCAGCACGGCCGCCTGCGCTCTCATTGCGGTACCCCTTTCGATCGGCAGCTCCCCGAAGCCCGGAATCTCGAATGCTCTTCGAATCCAGGCCTCCGCGGCGCCGACGTCGCCCACGCTGAGCTCGGCGCGGGCGAGCGCTTCGAATGCCCGGGCCTTGATGTGACGGCGAGCCTTGGGCAGCGCGGTCCCGCCCGCCGAAAAGAGGATTATCACCTTCCCCTCCTGGGTATCGCCCGAGTCGACCAGAGCGATGCCGAGAAAGATCGAGGCGTCGGTCTTGGGAGTCTCCTCGTCCAGGAGCCGGTAAAGCTCGACTGATTCCCTCCCCGCCCTGATGGCTGCGCTGAGGTCACCCGCCTCGATCGCCCTCATGCAGTCCAGGGCCTGGCAGATCGCCACCATCTTGACCATGCCACCGGAGCGTGCCGCCTTAACCGCCTCATCCAGGCATTCGGCGGCCGGCGCCAACCTGCCGCTCATCACCAGCCCCCAAATCCGAGCTACCTGGAGCGGCACGACGAATTGGCCATGCCCTGTGGATCTGCACACTGCCAAAC
>JBBDRH010000054.1:0-11510 GCA_040905645.1 Actinomycetota bacterium | reverse complement strand
GCCCCAGCGTATGGTTCCAGCATGCCCTGGGGCACTGCGGCCTCGCCTGATGGCACCTCACGCGCCCCAAACCTCGCAGACGTTGCCCGGTGCGCCACTAGTCCTTCATATGCTTGAGCGCCGACCGGGCGGCGAAGTGTCCACACATACCGTGGACCCCTCCGCCCGGCGGCGTGGAGGCTGAGCACAAATAGACGCCGTCCAGCGGCGTGGAGTACGGATCGAGCCGGGGCACCGGCCGGGTGAACAGCTGGAACAGGTCCTGGATGCCGCCGTTGATGTCGCCGCCGACGTAGTTGGAGTTGTGCCTTTCGAACTCCCGGGTGTCCATCGTGCTCTTGCCCAGGATCAGGTCCTTGAACCCGGGGGCCGACCGCTCGATCTGGCTTTCGATGGCGTCGGTCCTGTCGACCGTCGAGCCGTTGGGAACATGGCAGTAGGCCCACAAGGTGTGCTTGCCTTCCGGCGCCCTGCTATCGTCGACGATGCTCTGCTGGACCACGATCACGTAGGGCTGGTCGGCATGGCGTCCTTTCCAGAGCATCTTTTCGGAAGCTGCGATCTCCTCCAGCGTTCCTCCGAGATGCACGGTCCCGGCGGAGCTGCAGGCGGGGTCCTTCCACGGCACCGGCCCGTCCAAAGCCCAGTCGACCTTGAAGACGCCCGGCCCGTAGCGGTAGCGGCGCAGCATCTTCTTGTAGAGGTCGGGAAGGCGGTCGCCGGTTATGCGAATCAGCTCGCGCGGGCCGATGTCGAGCAGAGCGACCTTGTGGGCCGGCAGCTCATCGATGCTGTCGATCTTGTGGCCGACCTCGATCTGTCCCCCCAGCGACTCGAGGATCGAGCGAAGTGCGCCGGCGATGCTCTGCGAGCCTCCCTTCGCCGCCGGCCAGCCGGCCGAGTGGCCCAGCAGCCCCATGAGGAGCCCGAAGCCGGCGGTGGGCGGACGGGAGAGCGGAAGAATCGCGTGAGCGGCGCACCCGGCGAAGAGCGCCCGGGCGCCCTCGCCTTGGAATCGTTTTGCCAACAGGGTGGCGGGCAGCGCCGCATAAACTCCGAATCGGGCGGCCGCAAGGGGATGGCGGGGCGGCCGGAGGGGCCCCAGGAACTGTTCGACGAGCTTAGAGGAGTCACGTACCAGCGGGGCCATGAGACTCCGATAGGCAGCCGCATCCTCTCCCAGCAGCTCCGCGGTCTCATCGACCGAGCGCTTCAGCGCCACGCCGGGGAACTGCTCCAGCGGATGGGCTGCGGCCAAAGGGGGCTGCAGCATCTCGAGGCCGTGGTCGGCGAGCGGGAGCGACGCCAGGAACGGCGAGGCCAGCGCCAGCGGATGGATCGCCGAGCAGATGTCGTGATGAAACCCGGGGAGGGTGAGCTCGGCCGTGCGCAGGCCGCCGCCGATGGTCGGCTCGCCTTCGATCACCTGCACCGAGTGTCCCGCCTGGGCCAGCGTGATCGCGGCCGCCAGTCCGTTGGGCCCGGAGCCGACGACCACTGCATCAAAAGTTTCGGACATGTGGATATGGTATTCCGGCACGGAGCAAACGAAGCGATGAAGCGCGGGAGGGACGATGTCGAAGTCTTTGAGGGTCGGATTTCAGGGAGAAGCGGGCGCCTACAGCGAGAAGGCGGCCCGGCTCCTCTTTCCGAAAGCGACCATGGTGCCCTTCCGCTCCTTCCACAAGGTGTTCGAGGCCACCGAGATCACCGCCACCAACTTCGGCGTCGTGCCGCTGGAGAACTCGCATGCCGGATCGATCAACGACACCTACGACCTGCTGGTGCGCCACGGAGTCCAGATCGTCGCCGAGAAGATCATCCGCATCTCCCACTGCCTCCTGGGCACGCCCGGGATGACGATGGCCGACGTCAAGGTCGTCTACTCGCATCCGCAGGCCCTGGAGCAGTGCGAGGAGTTCCTCGACTCGCTGCGCGTCGACCGCATGGCGGTCTACGACACCGCGGGGGCGGCCAAGCATGTCGCCGAAGACGGCAAGCACGGAACCGCCGCAATCGCTTCCGAGGAGGCCGCCGAGCTCTACGGCCTCGAGATTCTGGCCCGTGACATCGAGGACCGTGCCGACAACTCGACCAAGTTCGTAGCGATCAGCCGGAGCACGACCGATCTGATCGGCCCTCCCGAGAAGACCTCGATCGTCTTCGCCACCGCCAACATCCCGGGGGCCCTGTACGCGTGCCTGAAGGAATTTTCAGATCGGCAGCTCAACCTGACCAAGCTGGAGAGCCGGCCCTCGGGAGCACGGGCCTGGCAGTACCACTTCTACCTGGACTTCGACGCTCCGACCTCGGACCCGGTGGCCCAGGATCTCCTGGCTGCGCTGGCGGCCCAGACCTCGTTCTTGAGAGTGTTGGGGTCCTACCCGAAAGCGGAAGCTGCAGGGGGGCTTGTCAGGTAGCACCACGCGGTCCGCGCGGTAGGCGCCCTCCAGCCCGTCGGAACCGGTGCTCTGGTTGTCCTACCGGGCGGGAAGGAGATAATCTAACGCACCGAATCCCGATTCGCAGGACGCGCGGCCACGGGCGAATCGAGGCCTCGCGGGCTCCGATTGGCCGTCAATCGATACGCTAAGGAACGACGTCCCATGGGCATCCCGAACGAGTACGTCCTGGACGCGCCCAGGGCACAGAACGTCCTCGATCTCTTCGAGGGCATGTGGCTTTGCGAGATCCCGCCTGTCGGCGGAGAGAAGCTGGAGTCCGGCTACGTAATCGCCTTTGACGACCCGCGCATCAAGTGGACGGCCCGAGCTTTGGGCGGCTTCGGCGGGTTGCATGTTCTCGAGCTAGGGCCCTGCGAAGGGGCGCACACCTACATGCTTGAGAGGCTGGGCGCCAGATCGGTAGTGTCCATCGAGGCCAACACCTACTCCTATCTCAAGTGCCTGGCCGTAAAAGAGGTTCTGGGCCTCAAACGCAGCCGCTTCCTGCTGGGCGACTTTGTCGAGTATCTGCGTGGCGAACATCCCAGCTTCGATGTGACCCTCGCCAGCGGTGTTCTCTACCATATGCAGGACCCCGTCGAGCTTCTGCACCTGATATCGCAGACAAGCGACGTTGCGGCCATCTGGACTCACTACTTCGACGAGGCCCTGGTTGCCGGGAACCCGAACCTCGTCAACCGTTTCGGGGAGGGTATCGAAAATGGCTCTCATGGGTTCAGCCACAAGCTGTACAAGTACGACTACGCCGAGGAGCGGGAGCTGGAGTACTTCAACGGCGGCAACGCGCCGCACAGTTGCTGGATGTCACGCGACGCAATCCTCGCCTGCCTCGAGACCTTCGGGTTCTCCTCGATTCAGATCGGGGTGGATGAGCCCGATCATCCGAACGGCCCCGCCTTCTGCGTTCTGGCGGCGAATGATCGCTGGAGGATGCCCAGGTCCTCCCGTCTCTGGGCGCTCGCTGCTGCAGCGAGGTTTCGCGGCGGCGCATCAGGCGGAGGTAGCCGGTGAGCTCGCGGTAGATTCAAATCGGGGTAAAGGCGATTCTGGAATCTGAAGCTAACGAGCGGACCGATTTTTACCCTGTTTATCCACGAGTTGCCCTGTCGTGCAGCCTGGGAACACTCATTCTCCTAGCAACTACCGTTTTGATTGGAGTTATTGGCGAGTTCGCGGAGGGCGCCGCCAACTTCGTATTGGGGATTCCGATAGCTGCTCTGGGCATCTTTCTGTTCGGCCGATTCGCCACCGTTAGGGTCTCGAAAGTGGGCGATTCCGGTGCCAAGATTCGAAATCCTTTTCGAACGCATCTCCTTGACTGCGGAGAGATTGCGTCGATACGTGTTTCAGGTTTCGTCTACAAATGGTTGACGCTTCAGACTCGAGATGGCAGGAAGGTGCCGGTCGCCGCTTCCTTCTTCGTCCTGGAACCACGGGGACCCAACTCTCTGGCATTGAACAAGTTCCTGGAAAAGTGCGCACAGCAACCGCAAGGCAAGTCACTCTAGCTGGAACCCACCGGCAAGGAAGCTTTTCCCGTCCGGTGGAGCTTCATGCTCCAACACATGGATCGCAAGGAGCTGGACATGACAGAGAAGTCGCCGAGGTCGTCAGAAGCTCCATCATAGGAACGCTGACGTCAATAAATGCCGGCATGGCATTCGAGGCGGTAGGGAAGGGGCCTGACGAGTGGAACGATCGCTTCGACCGGGTCCGTGGGGATACGTCATATACGCGGTCTCTTGCAGCGTCTTTCTGATCGGATTCGGGGTCATTCACTTGACCGGCACCCGAATGTTTCCCGAAACACTAGTGTTTGTTGGGGTGATTTATGTCGCACTTGCAGGCGGCTTATTTAGAACGCGAATTCGGGTTGGCAACGAGTCCATCGAATTCCGGCCGAACTTTGGGTACTCGAAGAAGGTGAAGTATGAGGTCATTGCTTACGCACGAGTGCATTCCATCCAAACATTCGGTAGGAGAGTCCGTCCGTTTTCGCTAGATATCTTCGTTCCCGGACGCCAACATCCGGCCATTACTATTCTGATCGTTTCGTTCCGCCCAGAAGACACAAGTTGGTTATTGAGCTTGCCGCAACTCCGGATCGCTGACGGTCATTAGGTCCAGACTGGGCGACATAGCCGGACTGACATGACGTAAAGTCCTCCTATCCACGGTGAATGAAGGCGGGATCACATCCGCTTCGATTAGTCAGCCTACGCCGGTGTGTGAGCAGCCATTATTCCGTTGAAGCGCCCCGTCATGATGGAGACTCAGATCATTGAGCCCCGCGACCACCCCGGCGAGAACATTGTTGCTGAAGTAGACGACCGCTCACGCCCACGACGGCAACGGCAACCCCGCCTCAACCACCAACGCCAAGAACGAGACGAGCAATTTCGGTTGAGCCGCCGCCAAATGCAGAACATGTCCAGAGACACAAAGTTGCCGGAGATTTTAAGCGCTGGGGATCTCGGGCCAAGAAGGCGGCAGGTGACGCAATGCAAGCGGTCGGCCATTTCATCGGGGAACTGATATGACGGAGGATCCTGAACTCCTGTTTTCCAAGCTCACTCCGATCGAGAGTATGGAAGGCGATGATCCTGATGACACGCGTCTTCTCCAGGAGATGGCGACTGAGGCCAAGGAGTTCTTGTTGGGCTTTCCTTGGGTAACTCAAATCGTGGATATCTACGCGAGTGAAGTCGCAGTCGGCGGAATAGTTGCGGTCTTCCTGTTCCGGATCATTCCAGCATCCTCAGAAATCGACGAATGGCTGTGGGTCGTTGTAGGGGATCTACCTCCCGCATACTTGGTTGCCGATTCGGCGCCAGATGGCGAGTCAGCATTACGCAATTACGTCGATGAGATGTCTGCCTGGGCTAACGCGGTTTCTGAAGGGCGAGAAACAGACGCCTTAATTCCCGTCAACGTCGCACCGACTGTGGATAATGCCGTTCGGCTATTGGATCGACTGGACTACATCTCGACCGAAATCCTCGACTAACCAGTCGCCTAAGGCTTGATGCCGTCCAGGACGATCTTTACCGCCGCTGCCGCGAACTCGTTGTGCTCCTCGTCGGTCCGCGCCGGGGTCGCCAGCGCCCCGACAAGTAGCTGCGCCGCCTGGTCCGGATCGGTGGATTGACGCACCCTGCCGAACCGCTGCTCGAGCTCCAGGTAGCCGCTGATACGGGAGACGTCCAGCGTCTGATTGGCGCCCGACAGGTGGTATGAAAACGCCGCCTTGAGGAGCTCTTCCAGGTTCTCTTTCACGGTTCCTTTGCCCGCCTTGAAGGGCAGGTCCCAGAGCAGGCCGGGCAGATCGTCGCCGCCTTGTCCGTTCCCTGCCCCCATCGGGCTCGAAGGCTCGGCAACCTGCTCGTCGTCTGTGAAGCCGTCTGGGGGCGGAGGCGCCGAGCTGGGCTGGTAGGCGGCGTATGCCGGTGCCGCCGGGCTCTCGGGCTTGATCGTCCGGTAGGGGGGGTTTGCCGGTTGCGCCGGGCTTTCGGGCGTGATCGTCCGGTAGGTTCGTGTTCCCAGCACCGGCTCGCGCTCCGCGGCGGCCGGCACAACCCCGACCCGGACTTTTTCCTCAGCATTGGTTTCCAGCAGAGCGGCAACGCCCTGGCGAGTCGGCTCAACCGTAGCCTCATCCTCTACATCGGCTTCGATCTTGATCTTCGGCAGGATCCGGTCGAGCCATCGCGGAAGCCACCAGTTGGCCTCGCCCAGGAGCTCCATCGTCGCAGGCACCAGAACCATGCGGACTAGGGTGGCGTCGATGAGGACCGCAACCGCCAGGCCCAAGCCGACCAGCTTCGCATTCGGCTCGTCACCCAGGACGAAGGAGAAGAAGACGGTCACCATGATCGCAGCTGCCGCCGTGATCACCCGCGCCGTCTGAGCCAGGCCGTCCGCCACCGCCTGCGCGTTGTTTCCGGTCCGCTCGTGCTCTTCTTTGATCCGGGACAGCAGGAAGACCTCGTAGTCCATCGACAGCCCGAACAGGATTGCGAACAGGAGCATCGGGCTGAAGGATTGGATCGGCCCGGTCCGGTCCACTCCGATCAGCTCGGCGCCCCAGCCCCACTGGAAGACCGCCACCAGCACCCCGAACGCGGCGGCAATGGCAATCAGGTTCATGATCGCCGCCTTGAGCGGAACCAGGATCGACCGGAACGCGGCCATCAACAGGAGGAAGCTGAGCAGGATCACGCCCCCGAAAAAGATCGGAAGCCGTTCGGTGAGCTTCTCGGTCAGATCGATTCCGACCGCCGCCGGCCCGCCCGCGTGCACGACTATGCCCGTGCTCCTGGCGAACGGGGCGATGATGTCTCCCCGCAGATGTTTGACCAGGTCGTCGTTCTCGATGTCCTGAGGAGCGTATTTTCCGTAAACCTGAATGATTGCCGCGGTGGGGTTGGCGGGGTCGTTCGGAATCACCGGGGTGACGTAGGCAACGCCGAAGTCGCCGGCCAAATGCCCGGCCAGCCTCTGCAGATCCTGGAAGGATTCCGGCGCCTGAAAGCTGGCGGCAACGAGCAGCGGCCCGTTGTAGCCGGGGCCGAAGGCTTCCGTTAGGAGGTCGTAAGCACGGCGGGTGGTGAGTGCGGTGGGGCCGTTGCCGGCGTCCTGGTTGCCCAGCCTTAAGCTCGCCACCGGGGCCGCCAGGGTCCCGAGGACGATCAAGCTGAGTATTGCGAACAGGACCGGGTGCCTCTGCACCTTGCGGCTCCACCGGTAGGCGAGGGCGCGCTCCTTGGGCTTGGCGGGCTTGCCCTTGCGGCGGGGATGGATGGAGAGACGGTCGATGTGCCTTCCGACGACTCCCATCAGCGCCGGAAGGACCGTGATCGAAGCCAGCATCGCCACCAGCACCGCAATCCCGGATCCGACCGCCAGGCCGTTCATGAACGACAGGCCCATGAGGAACATGCCCATCAGGCTGATGATCACCGTGCAGCCGGCGAACAGCACCGCTCGTCCGGCGGTGTTGATGGCGATGATCGTGGCCGCCTCGGGCGACTTCCCGTTGTGCAGGCCCTGCCGGTACCTCGTGACTATGAAGAGGGCGTAGTCGATCCCCACCCCCAGGCCGATCATCGCAGCCAGGAGGGGAGCGAAAGTGACCACGTCCATGAACCGGGCCAGGATGGCCAGGCCGGACAGGCTGATGCCCAGGCTGAAGAGAGCGGTGAACATCGACAGGCCCATCGCCAGCACCGAGCCGAATGCGATCAACAGAATCAGCACCGCGGCGGCGAGGCCGATTTGCTCCTCCCGGCCCCCGGGAGGAGCGATCTCCTGGAAGGCGAACCCTCCGTACTCCACCTGGAGCTTGTCGTCCGGGTTGACCGCCTCGTTAACCGCTTCCTGGATCTCGTCCGAAAGCTCCTCCGGCAGCAAATTGGCCGCGACGTCGAACTGGATCTCGGCGAAGGCGATCTTCCCCGCATCCGGCCCGGCAGCGGCAACCTGCCTGAACCCCTGTGGCGCGTAAGGGCTGTTAATCGTCAGGATGTGATCGCTGGTCTTCTGGGCGGCGGCGAACCCCGCCTCCATCCGCTGCCTGACCGCGTTGATGCCGTCCTCGGCCTTGAAAACGATCTGGCCGACGTCGCCGGCCTGGGCGGGAAAGCTCTCCTCCAGCAGGTCCACGGTCCGCTGCGTTTCGGTGCCGGGAAGGCTGAAGTTGTTGACGTACTTGCCGCCTTCGTTTATGGAGAAGTAGACGGTGGCGCCGAGAATGAGCATCCAGAAAAACAGCATGAGCCACTTGTGGCGGAAGGAAAAGCGGGCCAGCGATTCGAGCATTTACGTCCTCCTGAGTCCACGCGCGGGGCCGACACGGAGTTGTCGCGAGGACACTAAACCTCAGTATGCAGCTTGGGCACTCCGTTCACCAGTTACTGACGATGGGTTGCGCGCTCGAGCCGCCGGGCGAGCGAATCCACGTATTCGATCAGCTCCGGCGGCTCCTGGATCTCGAAATCGGCATTGAGCATCCCGAGGCAGAACGCCATCCACTCCAAGGAGTCGCCCACGGTTCTCAACAGGCAGTGGTGTTCGTCCAGGGCCTCGACGTCGCCGTCGGAGGGACGCATCCGCTCGCTCACCTCTGCAGCGGGAGCATGCACTCTGACGACCGCACGGTACTTGACCGGGGTGGCCGCGATCGCCTGCGCAACAAACGCGGCTGCATCCTCCGCCGGGAGCTCCCGCGGATTGAAGCGGAGGCCGTCGATCTTAGGCGTTTTGAGCCGGTCGGCTCGGAAGGTTCGCCAGTCGTTCCTGTCGACATCCCAGGCCACGAGGTACCATCGCCGTCCCGCCGAGACCAGCCGGTGCGGCTCCACCAGGCGGTGGCTCTCGACCGCTTCCCGGCTCTTGTAGTCGAACCGCAGGCGATCGCAGTCACGGCAGGCCTGGGCGATGACGATCAGGGCGTCCGAGTCCACGGTCGGGCCGGGCCAGATCAGGGGGACCGTGTAGTTCTGGAGCGCGCTCACCCGGCGCCGAAGCCGTTTGGGCAGGACCTGTTCCAGCTTCGCCAGCGCCCGGACCGAGGACTCCTCGATTCCTGCGATGGTCCCGCCGGCGGCGTTGCGAAGCCCCAGAGTGATGGCAACCGCTTCTTCGTCGTCCAGAAGCAGGGGAGGAAGCGATGCTCCCGCTTGCAGCCGGTACCCGCCCGCTACACCTGGGGTCGCATCCACCGGGTAGCCGAGCTCGCGCAGCCGGTCGATGTCACGGCGGATCGTGCGCTCGCTCACCTCCAGGCGGTTGGCCAGCTCACCGCCCGACCATTCGCGATGAGTCTGGAGCAAAGAGAGCAGCTGGAGAATCCTCGAGGTGGTGTCGCCCATGGTCAGTTTCAAGGATGCCATATATTCCGGTCACATTCTGTCCTCAATCGACTTTCGCGTTCTTGACAATCCTGTAACTACAGTGGTGTAGTCACTGCAGGAGTTTGGGTTAGGAGTTGTCCATGTACAGCAGCGAAGAGTCGCAGAGCGAAGTCTTCAGCCGGGCCCTCAAAAAGGCGGTGCGGGAGGATGTCGAGAATGAGTTTGTTCCTTCTCTACAGGCAAAGCTCGACCTGGTTTACCAGACTCATCGGGGCCGGCCGGTAGATGAGGTGGCGTCGGTCTTGGCGCAGGTTGTGTCGAGCAGGGGAGCAAAAAAGCCTCAAGCGTGGACCGAGTACGCGGCGGCGATCTCGGAGGGCCGCAGACTGCGGGTACAGCTGAAGATGCCGAGCGGCTGGTAGCCAGAATCTGAAACAAGAAAGGCCGGCCCGAAGGCCGGCCCTTCTCGATGGAGGAGGTTCAGGCCGGGACGCCTGAGAGTTCCTTGACGATGTCGCCGATGTAGCTCTTGGCATCGCCGAAGAGCATCATCGTCTTGTCCATGAAGAACAGCTCGTTCTCGACGCCGGCGAAGCCGGCGGACATACCGCGCTTGACCACCATGACGGTTAAGGCGTGGTCGACGTTGAGGATCGGCATGCCGTAGATCGGGCTGGTCTCGTCCGTACGGGCTGCGGGGTTCACCACGTCGTTGGCGCCGACGATCAACGCAACGTCGGTTCGTGCGAAGTCGCTGTTGATCTCGTCCATCTCGATGAGCTTGTCGTAGGGGATGTCCGCCTCGGCCAGCAGGACGTTCATGTGCCCCGGCATACGCCCCGCAACCGGATGGATGGCGAAGCGGACATCGACGCCCTCGCGAGTGAGGGCGTCGTAGAGCTCGCGCACCTTGTGCTGCGCCTGGGACACCGCCATACCGTAGCCCGGAACCACGATGACCGAGCTGGCAGACTCGAGGATTTGAGCCGCCTCCTCAGGGTGGATGTTGCGCACGGTCCGCTCCTCGACCTCGCCCTTGGCGGGGGCTACGGCGCCGAATCCGCCGAAAAGCACGTTGGTGAACGACCGGTTCATCGCCTTGCACATGATGATCGACAGGATGAGACCGGAGGTGCCGTCCAGGGCTCCCGCGATGATCAGCAGCTTGTTGTTGATGGCAAAGCCCATGGCCGCTGCCGCAAGGCCGGCATATCCGTTGAGCAGAGCGATCACCGTGGGCATGTCCGCGCCCCCGATCGGAATGATCAATAGCACGCCGAACACCAGCGAGAGACCGATGAGCCAGGGGAAGAGGTACGTGGCGCCGGGGTTGAGGACCAGGTAGATGGCGCACAGCGCCGCGCCGGCGAAGATGGAGAGGTTGATGATGTTGCGGCCTTTATAAAGGATGGGTTTGCCCGGCAGAATGCCCTGGAGCTTTCCGAACGCCATGAGGCTTCCGGTAAAGGTCAGGTATCCGAGGATGACCTCGAAGCCGATCGCGGTCATCACCACCCGGGACAGGCCGCCCGGGTGCAGGTAGAACTCGGCGGTGCCCACCAGACCTGCCGCCAGCGCTCCCAGTGCGTGGGAAAAAGCGGTTCGCTGAGGCACCGCGGTCATCTTGATCAGCAGTGCTATCGGAGCACCCACAACTCCGCCCACCACCATGGCGAGCAATATCCATCGGTATTCGACGATCTCCGTCTTTATGAGCGTGCCGACGATCGCCAGCAACATGCCCAGTTCGCCGGCAAAGACGCCGCGGCGGGCCGTGCTGGGATGGCTCAGCCACTTCAGCGAAAGTACGAAGCCGATGGCCGAGATCAAGTAGATGACGTTGATGAAGGCGTCGATGCCGGCGCCCTCGGTTCCGCCTTCAGGTGCGGCGGTGGCGAGGATGCTCAGGAGGTCTGGAGTCATGACTTGGCCGGCTCCTTTTTCTTGAACATCTTGAGCATCCGGTCGGTGATCAGGAAACCGGCCACCACGTTGGCGAAGGCACATGCCACCGCGATCGTGCCCAGAGTCGTGGCCATCACCCCCCTACCGGATCCTGCGAGTATCAGCGAGCCGACCAGGGAGATTGCGGAGATGGCGTTGGTGAGCGACATCAGGGGAGTGTGGAGCAGGACGGACACGCGACTGATGACCGAGTATCCGAGGAATCCGGCCAGCACGAAAACGTAAAGGC
>JBBDRH010000053.1:0-1905 GCA_040905645.1 Actinomycetota bacterium | reverse complement strand
CCACGGTCGACTGGGCCCCGGCCTTCGCAGTGAGCATCGGACTGATCCTGGCTGCGGTGATCCACTACCTGACCGAGTACTACACCTCCACCGAGAAGAAGCCGGTCAGAGAGATCGCCGCCGCGACCCAGACCGGTCCGGCCACAACGATCATCTCGGGGTTCGCCTCGGGTATGGAGTCCACGGTGTGGTCGATCCTGGCCATCACCGCAGCCATCTTCGGGGCGTTCGTCCTGGGGGGCGGGGATGAGGCCAAGTCGCTGTACATGATCGCTCTGAGCGGCATGGGCATGCTCACGACGGTCGGTGTCATCGTCTCGATGGACACCTTCGGCCCGATAGCCGACAACGCCCACGGAGTGGCGGAGATGTCCGGCGGGCTTGGGGGCAATGCGGACGAGATCATGGCCAGCCTGGATGCGGTGGGCAACACGACCAAGGCAATCACCAAGGGGATGGCCATTGCGACGGCGGTGATCGCGGCAACCTCGCTGTTCGGGTCCTTCAGGGACTCGGTGATCGGGACCGGAGTCGAAGCGTTCCGGGAGTTCGCCGTCCGGGTCGACCGCCCGGAGGTCCTGATCGGACTTCTGATCGGCGGCGCGGTTCCGTTCCTCTTTTCATCGCTCACCATCAGGGCGGTGGGCCGTACCGCTTTCGCCGTGGTGCAGGAGGTCCGCCGGCAGTTCCGGGAGCATCCCGGGATCATGGATTACACAGAGAAGCCGGATTACGCCCGGGTGGTCGACATCGTCACCAAGGCATCCCTGCAGGAGCTGGCGACGCCGGGTCTCATTGCCGTAATCACGCCCATCGTCGTGGGATTTGCATTCGGGGCCGAGGCCCTGGGAGCGTTCCTGGCGGGAGTGATCCTTTGCGGTCAGCTCCTAGCGGTCATGCTTTCGAACGCGGGCGGAGCCTGGGACAACGCCAAGAAGTTCATCGAGGACGGCAACTACGGCGGAAAGGGCTCGGAAGCCCACACGGCGGGAGTGATCGGCGACACCGTGGGTGACCCGTTCAAGGACACCGCCGGACCCGCCCTCAACCCGCTGATCAAGGTCATGAATCTGGTGGCGGTCCTGGTGGCGGTCCCGGTCGTGTCGGTAATCGCCGGCGACGACCCGAACGTGGGCGTCCGAGCAGGGGTGATCATCGCCGGCCTGGTCATCCTGGGATCAACGCTCTACATTTCCAAAGCGCGCAAGACCGAGGGTCTGACGCAGGCCTGATACGGGCCGCTAGAGCGTTACTCCCCCAGCAGCTGCTTGTCGAGGATCCAGCCGCGTCCGCGAACGTTGCGGACGAATCCAGGGCCGATCTTCCGGCGCAGACCGCTGATCACAACGTCAACGGTGCGCTCCTGCCGACCCACCGCGTCTGCCAGCTCCTTTCGAGAGCTCACCTTGGAGCTGTTAGCTATCAAGGTGATGAGAATTTCGATCTCGGTGGCAGACAGCACCACTTCCTGACCGTGACAATTGGCGGTATAAGCTGACGGCTCGACCCTCAGCGATCCGACGGTCACGCTGTCTATCTCCTTATTCAGTCCGAGTCTCCCAAATTCAAGGGGCCGGCCGCGTCTCCAACGTAATCCAAACTTATTGGTGAACGCGCTGACAGTTTACGGTAAACATAGCTCTTCTGGCAGGATTTGTAGGTAATTGGGGAGTTAATTGTACGCAAAAATCCACTGGTCGGGCCACAGCGCGTCAGGTCTCGAGTTTCCGGGAGTCCACTATCCATCCACGCCCCCGCACATTGCGGATGAAGTTGCGCCCCACCTTTTGGCGCAGGCGGGTTATCAAGATGTTGACCGTGCTTTCCCGCCTGCCTACCAGGCTGGCAAGCTCGGCTCTGGAGGACACCTTTCCCTGGTTGGCAATGAGGAACGAGAGAATCTCG
>JBBDRH010000052.1:0-1909 GCA_040905645.1 Actinomycetota bacterium | reverse complement strand
TGGGGATTGACCGCTCCACCACAATGCGTCGCTCCATTTTGCTGCCGGACTAGGAGGCCGCTGAAGAACTCCTCCTTCTGAGGGGTTTCGCGCTCTGAAGTACACAAGACCCGGCATCGCCCTTCCCGGAGGCCGGAAGTCGACCCCAAAAGGGTCCTGAGGAGGAGGAGGAATCGGCGGTTCAGCCCTTTATCGGGCGATCAACCACCCATCTACGGTGGGAGTGAGCCCCAGCCTCAGCATCCGGGCCAGGTTCTCGGCAGCAGCTTTCAGTTCGAGTTGTGCTTGAACTCTGGGGGTTCCTCGGTAGCGGGCCTTTCGCCCACCTCTTCGCACCAGCCTGGAGATCACTCGCTCCACCGTGGGTCGGTTGCCGTTGTAGAAGGGCTTGAACTCTGGCGTTGCCTGAAGCTGGCGGGCAGCAGCCAGCAGGTGTTCGTGGGGTCCCACCGTGACGCTGCGGCCCCGAGTGGAGGCGGTGCAGGCCAGCTTCAGCGGGCAGGTGTTGCAGCTGGCGGCGGGGAACCTGAACCGCAGCGACCCGTTTCGGGCCTGGTGAGCGACAACGCTGATGTTGTTGGGGCAGGTTGCGGTGCGGTTCTCAAGGTCAATCTGAAAAGAGCTCTTGGGGTATCCGCCGGTTGAGTTGCGTTCCGGGGGTTGCTTGACGAAGCAGCTGACCCCCCGACTCTCGAACCACTGGCGGGTCGAGCCCGAGCCGTAGGCGGAGTCGGCAACTACCGAGAGCGCCAGATCCCGATCCAGCTCGGGGAGCAGATCTGGGACCGGCACCGAGTCGTGGACGTTGCCGGCGGTGACCTTGATCTCGGTGATGATCTCGGTGTCGGGCTCCACCGCCACATGGGCCTTGTAGCCGTCGAACCGGCTTCGGTTGGACTTGCGCCCGTGGCGGATCTCGGGGTCCACCGTGGAGATCACCCGATCCTTGGCCACCCCCCGGCGGATCCGGAACTTGCCGTCTTCGCTCTGCTCCACATCCTGGCCGGCCACGGTGGCCAGCAGCTGAGCGAACTTGTCCACATTGGGCCTCAGCTTTCTGCCCTCCAGGTGGTTCAAGGCGGCCAGGGCGTCGGTGATCAGCTCGTCCACCAGCTTGTCCCGCTCGGTGGATGAGTCCCAGTCGATGTCGGGCTTGCCCGAGATCTGGTCGTACTCTTTGCGTCTCAGCTTCTTGCGGATCTCGCCGGCCGATCTGGGATTGCCCAGAGCCTCCAGCAGCTGGCGCATCGCCGAGCGGATCATGATGAAGGTGTCCTGGGTCTGCACTGCCGAGTGGACCGGGGTGGAGTCCAGCACCCGCTTGAGCTTTTTGTCGAGCAGGCCGGCGTCATCGGCCAGGACCCTGAACCAGTCGAAGATCCGGGAGGGGTGGGCTGAGGTGCGCAGGCGCTGGCGGAAGTAGACCAGCACGGTGTTGTGAAAGCCTTCGTAGTCGATGGGCAGCCCCAGCGCCACCTTCCATCGAAGGTCCAACACCACCCGGTCGGTGGCATCCCGGTCGGAGATCCCCTCCAGGGACTGCAGCAGCTGAACCTTGGCCAAAAGCGAGGGTGGAACCGAGTGCCGGCCATGATCGGGGTGGTAGAGGTCGGCAAAGTCTTCGTCGCTGAACAGCTGGTCGCCCAGCTGAGCCAGCTTGCGGTAGATCGAGTCGGGCTTGATCAGGTGGCCGACCACCGATTCGGCATCCCAGATCTCGGCCTGCGGATCGTTGGTACCCAGCATCTTGCCTCCCATCCGGGAAGTGATTGACTGGGACCTAATTCTTTCGAACTCCGGAGCAGATCGCGAGCACTGTCGGCTAGAAAATCAGCACCCCTCCCAGTGAGGCAACCTCGGACCGCCGAGAACAAACAAGATCCTCTGGTACATCGAGCTTGTTGGGTGA
>JBBDRH010000051.1:0-1915 GCA_040905645.1 Actinomycetota bacterium | reverse complement strand
GCGGCCTTCAGGTGCCGCACGTCTCGTGCAGCACCCTTGTATAGTCGCACTCGCCGTCCGGCCCGACCGCGAAGATGCGCCCGTTGTAGGCCACCCGGGCAACGAGATTGTCGGCCTCGTCCAGCACCTCGCAGACTGGCGCCTCCGATACCCCGAGCCCGAGACGCTCGATGGTGGCGCAGTAGGCGCCCGAGGCGGCGGCATAGGTGCTGAAGGATAGGTGCCGCGACCGACGCGGATTCACCTGGGGACAGATTTTGCCGCACATGCGACAGGTGACGAGGTGGTCGCGGCGGCAAACAACCACTATCCGGGTGACCGCCGAGATGAAGGCGGCGCTCTGTTCGAGATGGGCGAGGTCTTTTGGAAGACCTCACGGGTATTCCGCCCCGAGGGATTGCAGGGACTATTAATTGAATGTACGTTACATTCAATTAATAGAGGCGCGCTATGTCACCACGCCGCTACGATATGACAACCCGGGTCGATGCCGTGTCACAAACGCGGCAGCGGATCGTCGAGGCGACCGTCAGGCTGCACGGACAGAACGGAATCTTCGGTACCAGCTGGAAGGATATCGCCCGCGAGGCCGAGGTGGCCGTCGGAACCGTCTACAAGCACTTTCCCTCGCTGGACGAACTCGTCCCCGCCTGCGGCGAGCTTCTCATGCAGCGCATCGAGCCACCGTCGCCCGAAGACGCGGCGAACATCATCGGGGATGCCACGGACGTGCGGGAGCGCCTGCTGCGGGTGACCACTGCCTTGTTCGCCTTTTATGACCGGGGCGGAAACCACCTGGAGAATGACCTCCGCGAGCGCGCGCTGCCCGCTGTCCGTGAGTGGGAGCAGTACCAGCGGGATACGATCATCCACTTCCTGCGCACGGCGCTGGGAGCCGACACGAAACTGGACGACCGGCTGCGTCTCGCAGCAGCTGTGCTCGACTTCCGCTCCTATTCGGCGATGCGTGCTCATGGTCTCGAACCAGCGACAGCCGCCGAGCAAGTCACTGCAATGATCGCGAGCTGCCTGGAAAGGGTCGAAGCGGGTAATCCGGTCGTCGCGAAGGCGACTGCAGACATTTGAGGAGGATAACGTCATGACCAAGGAAGCCAGCACCACCGAGGATCGCAATGCAGGCCCGCCGGCATTCGCCATGCAGGAAGGTGAGGGAGTTGCACGCTGGTGGATGGGCTCCCTCGCTCTCATCAAGGCAACGAGCCGCGACACCGACGGCCGGTATGCGCTGGTCGAGGTTCGGGAAAATGCCGGAGAGGCTCCACCGCTCCTTGTCCATCACAACGAGGACGAGACCTTCTGGGTCATTGAGGGGGAGATCGAGTTCGAGGTTGGAGGTCAGAAGATCGAGGCGCGTCCCGGGACCATGCTGTTCGGACCCCGGGGGGTACCGCACCGCTACACCGTGCGCAGCGGCCCGGCGCGCATGCTATTTCTGCTCACGCCGGGCGGCTTTGAGGAGCTCCTTCTGGAAACCAGCGCCCCGGCTTTGGAACTGAGGATACCTGTCGAGGGTGAAGGGATGCTGGATCTCGACGCCTTGCCGGAGATCGCCCGACGCTTTGGTTGCGAGTTGCTGGCTTAGCGAGTGAGCCGGAAAGTGATCGGCTTGTGCCTGCAGACAAGCCTGTCAGCAACTTCTCTCACTCGTCGGCCCGGTGCCGGCGGCCAATAGCTGCGTTGCCTTAATTCTGACGGGTCCTCCACGGTTGTGGGAGCTATGAGGGGGCGGCAGCTGCGCACGATGGGAGCAGCTACGAGTGTTTTTTCCCAACGACTTTCACGCTCTGCTCCGACGATAGGACTACATCCCCGATTATGGAGGGTTATTCCCATCCGGCAGACCCCCAGACCGTGAAACCCCCATTACCTAACCTCCTGTAACTTCGAGCCTTAG
>JBBDRH010000050.1:0-1918 GCA_040905645.1 Actinomycetota bacterium | reverse complement strand
AGGCCCTGCCTGGCGAAAAGAATCGCCGCGGTGGACCCTGCGATGCTCCCACCCACTACCGCAACGTCGAAGCTGCCGGTCCGATCCATCTGCCTCACCCCTTAAGTCTGAGCGAACAACGGTGGTTGTCGCCCCTTAGGTCCTGCCGAACAGTTGAGGTCAGCTTAGACGATCGCTATCTTTTTATCAAGTCGATACTATATGATTTATTAGTTCTCAGGGTGGGTTGAACATTCCGGCGAATCGGAAGCCCAGCCAGGGCTTCAGGCCCCACGCAAAGAGCTTGCCCTGGGCGATGAGCGGCCACTGGCTCTTCAGCTTGAAGCCGACCTGGATGAAAGAGACCGGTTCGGCTGAGATGAAGCAGTCGACCCGGCCTGGCTTCTGCTCGTGGATGGTCACGATTCCCCGATCGAACTTGACCCAAAATGGGGAGCCTCCGCGCAAGCGAACCTGATAGATGGCCCGGAGTTTCCCGGCGGCCTTCTTGTCCACCACCATGGGAAGGGCATGCTTGATGAAGGGCATGGTCAGCTGAACAAAGGTCCTCTCGACCACCAGCGGGCGGTGCAACGCCATCCCCATCGGGAAACCGTGCATCATCAGGTGAGTCAGCATGTACGTGTACATGGTGTCCGCGTCCATGCGTCCCATCGGAGTGTCGACCGTCCTCGACGCCGGCATCGAGGCACCCCGCATCAGGAAGGTCTGGGTGTGGCCGAGTATCGACGACGCCAGGACGGCACCGTCGCGCTGGGGGTTGGCTACCAGCGCTCCCCTGTTGGCATGCTCGAGGCTTCCGGGAGTTCCGTCACCGTGGGCCACCTGCTCCCCGGCGGCCAACCTCGCGAAGAGGCCTTGTGCGTCGGACATGTGAGCTGCGGCTTCTCCCACGGTCCACTCCGCCTTGGGGAGCTTGATGCTGGTGTCGGGCAGGTCTTTGACCATGGCTGCAATCTGACCCGACAGGGACTCGATGGCTTGCCCCAGCTTCTCCCTCTCGGTGCCTACGTGGATGCTCAAATGACTCCTCCTCAGCTCAGGGTACGTAGAAAAAGTCCATAAATCGAAGGCCCAGCTCGGGATTGGGCCCCGAGATGGTGAGCTTGCCGAGGTCCACCGCCTCCTGCACGTTCAGCACCTTGATCAGCACGAGAAAGAAATGAACCGCATCAGCCTCGACGTGACAGTCCGCCGGCCCGCCTGCCTCGAGCGCGAGGGATGCCTCCCCGTTCCTGAGGGTGATCGCAAAGTCGAATGCGTCGGTGAGGCTGACCTTGACGCGTGCCGATACTCCCTCGAGCGCCTCCCGGTCGACGAGAGGGCCCTGATAGGCGTAACAGATGAACGGCCAGACGTGGGGCATGTGCTCGGCCCTGAAAACGAAGTCCTCGCTCAGAGCGGCGCTTACCGCGCAACCGTGCATCAGGTTGTGAGCCAGAAAGTAGGAGGTGAGCGTGCCCAGGGGAAGCTGCCCAAGTGGGCTGTGACAGATCTGGTCGGACGGCCGCACCTCGACCTCGGCCAGGAAGTTGCGGGTCCCCTCCAGCAGGTGGCCGGCAAGCTCCGGCCCGCCCCGCTCCGGGAAGCCCATGAGGCCGATCTCGTTGGCGTCGGCAAAGCTCTGGGGCGTGCCGTCGCCGTGAGGGTAGAACATACCCCGCGCGAACATCGACCAGCCGATGGCTGCGTATGCAAGATGAGCGCCCGTCTCGCCCACGGTCCACTCCGAGCGCGGGATCGGGATGCTCGTGTCCTCCAGGCTGCCTATCATTCCCGCCAGCTCGTCGACCGTCGCCTTCGAGGCTTCGGCAATCCGGCGGGTCTCATCCGCCCCCGGAATCGGGCCTGAGGGCGCAATCACTGATCCAAGGTTGCGTTCCATAGACACCTCCACCTCTACACCTGTCCGTCTGCC
>JBBDRH010000049.1:0-11710 GCA_040905645.1 Actinomycetota bacterium | reverse complement strand
GGCGGGCCTGGGCCACTGGCACCGCGAGCCCCTGCCGCAGGCGTACACCTGGTGGGAGGCGCACAGGGGCGAGGTGGCCACCGAGCTTTCCGACAAACAGATCAAGACTCTTTTGGTTCAACTCGGCACGCTCGGATCCGGCAACCACTTCCTGGAGATAGTCCTGGACGAGCTGGATCGGGTCTGGGTCTTCCTGCACTCAGGATCACGGGGCATAGGCAACCAACTTGCGAGCATCCACATAAAGATCGCCCGTAACGTCTGCACCTACGAGCTCAAGGCCCTGCGGGGGCACCGGGACGACGAGGACCTCGCCTGGCTGACCGAGGGAACGCCCGAGTTCGACAGGTACATCGCCGACATGCGGTTTGCCCAGGCCTACGCGCTGGAAAACCGCTCGATAATGATGGACAGCGCTTTGGCCTACCTGTTCAAGTGGCTGACCGGACCGCGCCATCGCCCCAGCAAGAACCCGACCGAGCTGGACCGCATCAACACCCACCACAACTTCACAGAGCTTCAGCAGTGGCCGCCCGGCGACGAGGCGGCTCGGCCGGTGTGGATCACCCGGAAGGGGGCGATCAAAGCCGGCCCCGGCGACCTCGGCCTTATCCCGGGGTCGATGGGTCAGCGTTCGTACGTGGTGGAAGGGCTGGGGAGTCTGGACTCATACCACTCCTGCTCACATGGAGCAGGCCGGATGATGTCCCGCACACGGGCGCGCAAGGAGCTGGATGTAGCAAGCCTGGAGAAGAAGATGAGAGGCCTCGCCTGGCAGCGCCGTAACGCCCGCGATTTGCTCGATGAGCATCCCAGCGCTTACAAGAACATCGATCAGGTGATGGCCGACCAGACCGACCTGGTCAAGGTGATTCACACCTTCCGAGCAATCGGCAACTACAAAGGGGTCTCTTAGGGCCTCTCGATGACCTCGAAGGGCGCGTAGGGCAGCAGGGCGGCGGGCAGCCCGACCGATCCATCCGCCAGCTGATGATTCTCCAGCAGCGCCACGATCGCACGGCCCAGCGCCACGGCAGTTCCGTTGAGCGTGTGAACCAGTGCCCCACTCTCTCCTTTCAGCCGGATCCCCAGGCGCCTGGCCTGATAGTCGGTGTCGTTCGAGCACGAGGTAACCTCGAGCCAGCGGTTGCCTCCGGGAAGCCAGGCCTCGATGTCGTACTTGCGGTAGTTCGGCGCCGCCAGCTCACCAGCGCTGATCTCCAGCACCCGGTAGGGCACCTCGAGAGCCTGGAAGATGTCCTCCTCGAGAGTCAGCAACCGTAGGTGCTCGTTGTCCGACTCCTCCGGAGCGCAGAACGAGAACATCTCCACCTTGTCGAACTGATGCACCCTGATGATTCCCCTGGTGTCCTTGCCATAGGTCCCGGCTTCCCGCCGGAAACAGGTGGATATGCCCGCGTACCGGACCGGCAGCTCCGAGGAAGCAAAAGCCTCTCCCGAGTGCATCGATGCGATCGGCACCTCGGAAGTCCCGGCGAGGTACAGCGCGTCGTCGGCTGTCCGGTAGACCTGAGCCTCGTCGGTGGGAAAGAACCCCGTTCCGTACATCGCCTCCTCACGCACCAGCACCGGCGGAATCACCGGAGTGAATCCTTTTGCGGTGAGGCGGTCGATGACCATCCTCGTGATCGCCATCTGCAGCAGGGCTCCCTTCCCGCGGATGATGGCAAATCGAGAGCCGGAGACTTTGGCGGCACGGGTCACATCGATGATCCCCAGCGACTCCCCCAGGGCCAGGTGATCCTTCGGCTCGAAGTCGAAAGCGGGAATCTGTCCTACCTCGCGCACCAGCCGGTTCGATTCGTCGCCCTTGCCCTCCGGCGCGTCGGGGTGAACCAGGTTGGGAACCAGCCGCAGCCGGCTATCCAACTCCTCACCAAGCCCCGCCCGCTCCGCCTCCAGCTCCTCGAGCCGGGCTGCATCGAGCTTGCCCTGGGCTATCGCGCCGGAACGCGCCTCCGGAGGAAGTTGTGCAATCGCCATGCCGGCCACCTTGCGCTGGGCGCGAAGCTCATCGATCTCGGACGTGAACCGTCGAAACTGCCGGTCGAGCTCGGCCAGGGCATCCAGATCGATCTCAGCGCCCCTGCGCTGCATGGAGGCTTTGACCTTGTCGGGATCAGCGCGCAGCAAGCGCAGGTCGATCGCTACCGCTTGACCTTCTGTCCGGTGCCGAGAGCGTCGGCAATTGCTCGCTGCTCCTCCGCGGAGAGATTGTGCTCGGAAGTTCCTCCCCGGATCGCCTTGGCATAGGCCCTGGATTCCGCTCGTGCGTTGATCGAGGTGATGACGACTCCCGATCCGTGGTCGTCCAACAAAGCCACGGAGAACGACATGCGGCCGCCCATGTCGTCGAAAGCGTCGAACCTGACTACTCCCAGGTTGCGCGCAGACTGGCCGAGGAGGGCAAAAAGCTCCTCCTGGCGTTTGGACTGAGACTTGAGCTTGCCTTCGAAGCTCTCCACTCGCCCAACGTAATCCGCAACGATGTCCAGCAGGGTTGAGCCGTCATTGCGCCCCTGCAGCATCGCCATGTTGCGACGGATCGTCGTAAGCCGGTTGTTCGATACCGCCGCCGCCAGCAGGGCCAGCAGGGCCACGACCGCCGCACCGGCGGCTATTGCTGTCTGTTGATCCACCAAAGACTCCTGAGCTAAGGAGAATTAACTAACAATACGGACAGGCCTCGCCCGCCGGCCGGATTGAGGCCGACCCGGCGCTTGCACAACCGGTGGGCGAAAGAGGATTTGAACCTCCACGAGCTTGCACTCACTGGCACCTGAAGCCAGCGCGTCTACCATTCCGCCATTCGCCCAAACAAAGCACGACCTCAAGCGCATGCCACCGCCGGCTTCCGCCACCGGGAAAGGCTGCCCCCGGATGAACTCACAGCCGAACCAACAGCCTCGAGCACTTTAGTCATAAGCTAGTTTAGCTGCTCCCCATCCGGGTGAGTCGATCGGATAGCCAAGAGGACCTCGCAAGTGGGATTGGTCGACGAGTTCGAGAAGCGCCTGGAACGAGCTGTGGAGGGCGTGTTCTCCAAGGCCTTCCGCTCCGATGTCGAGCCTGCCGAGCTCGGCAGGCGGCTGCTTCGAGAGATGCAGGATGGCCGCAGCGTAAGCGTCGGAGCCGTCTACGTGCCGAACGACTACGTGATCAAACTCTCGGCTGAAGACTACTCCCGCTTCGAAGGACTCCTGCCCACGCTGAAGACGGAGTTCGTTGCCCTGCTCAAAGCCAACGCCGGGCAGCGGCGCTGGCGGGTCCCCGGAGCGATGGACGTTCATTTCGAGGTGGACGACGGCGTCAAGCACGGGAAGTTCGAGGTCATAGCGCTGCATCTGGCCACAGAAGACTGGAAGGAGCCGCCGCCGCCGCCCGACAAGCTGGTCCTTCTCGGCTCGAACAAGGAGTGGGATCTGAACACCGAGGAGATAACGCTCGGAAGGTCTTCGTCCAACGCGGTGATGGTCGACGATCCCAACGCATCCCGCGTCCACGCGCAGCTCGCCAAGCGAGGCGAGGATTGGTGGATCACGGATTTGGATTCAACCAACGGCACGTTGGTAAACAATTCAGCAATCAAGGAGAGGCGACTCAGCCCGGGAGACCGCATCACCATAGGAGGTTCGGAATTCGAGTTCCGGGAGGCGGATCTCGGGATAACCTAAGGATACCGATGCCAGAAGCCGTACTGGACATTCTCAAATACTTCTTCCTCTTCATCATCTTTCTATTTCTGGCACGAGCGGTGAAGGCCATGATCCTGGAGATCTCGCCGCCCAAGACGCCTCGACCGGGGGTTGCCGGCGGCGCCAGCCCGGCGCCCGCCGCGCCGGTTCCGAAATCGGCGGGAAGGCCTCCCGAGAAGATGGCGGTGACCGCTCCCGACGCCAAGCCGCGCACCTTCGACCTGGTCGACGAGCTCATCATCGGACGGGCCGAAAAATGCCACGTGGTGATTGGCGACTCCTACGCCAGCCAGGTCCACGCCCGGGTGTTCCGCAAGCGTGACATCGTGTTCATCGAGGACATGGGGTCCACCAACGGCACCTACCTGAACCGCAAGAAGGTGACCGCCCCCGCAATGGTCAGCCGAGGGGATGTGGCTCGAATCGGTAAGACCCAGATGGAGTTCAAGAAATGACCCCGAAGCTGCGGTGGGGTGCGTGTTCGGAGATCGGCCTCGTGAGGCAGATCAACGAAGACTCCAAGTGGCATGAGCCACCCCTGTTCGCAGTGGCCGACGGCATGGGAGGCCACTCGGCCGGAGATGTGGCCTCGGCGATGGCGATCGAGGAGATCGCTCGGGAGCTGCGGCGCACCGACTCGTTGAGCGGTGCCGTCCATGCAGCCAACCGGGCGATATTCGAAAAAGCCTCCAAGAATCCCGAGCTCGCCGGCATGGGGACGACGATCACCGCCCTGTTGGCGAACGGTTCAACCGCCCAGATTGCCCATGTGGGCGATTCGCGCGCCTATCTCCTTCACGACGGCGCCCTCAAAAGGCTCACGACCGATCACACGGTGGTCGGAAGGTTGGTGCAGCAGGGAAGGCTGATGCAGGAGGACGCCGACCGGCACCCGCAACGTTCCTACCTCGAACGAGCGCTAGGTGTCGATTCGGACGTGGAGGTTGATGTCCACGTCCTCGACTTCGCCCCCGAGGACCGGGTCTTGCTGTGCAGCGACGGGCTCTTCGGCATGATCGACGACGATTTGATCCTCGAGATACTCCGAAACGAGGGGGATCCCCAACGGGCCGCCGAGAGGCTCTGCGAGGAGGCCGTTCACGCCGGCGGAAACGACAACGTCACCTGCATAGTTGTGGACTTTCCGACCGATCGGGTGACGGCGCCCGCGGCAGCCACCACGTTAGCCCAGCCCACGGTTTACTCCGGCGCCAGAAACACCGGCCCATTGAGGGATCCTCCTCCGGGAAACGTCAGAACCATGCCCGCCTCCACCCCCCGAGCTGCTGCACCTCCTGCAGTTCCGGCGCCGCCACCCGCGCCGGAGGGCAAGCCTCGACGGCGCGGCAAGGTCTTGATCTCCTTTTCATTGCTCGTGATTGCCCTGGGAGCGGCAGCTTTCGCCACCAGGGCGTGGATCAACAACTCCTGGTACGTCGGCGACCAGGATGGCAGCGTGACGATATTCAACGGGCCTCGAGGTCAAGTCATCGGAATGGAGCTCTCCGACGTGGATGAAAAGACACCCCTGGCAGTGGACAGCCTTCCTGAGATAGACCAGATCCGGCTAAAGGAGGGGATCACCGCCAGGAGCCGCGCCGACGCCCAGAGCGTGGTCAGGAACCTCGAAGCCAAAGTGTCGCCTTCTCCGGAGCCCGGCGCATCTCCCACTCCGGCCCCTCCGGAGCCTTCCCCGGCCGCTCCGGCCCCCTGATGCAAATAGGGGTCCGCCGCAACACCGAGGCTTCGCTTCTGCTTATCAGCCTCGTGATCGCCATCGGCGGGTACTGGCTGGCCTCGCTGGCCCGCACTCAGGCTATGCCGGACGGTCTGATCATCTACGCAGTGATCTTCGCGGCGCTCTACGCCGCCGCGCACTTCGCCGTGCGCAAGCTCGCCCCCCGGGCCGACCCCCTCTTCCTCCCCATCGGGTTGATGCTGAACGCGCTGGGGTTTGTGATCATCTACCGGCTGGAGATTCCCACAGAGAACCCCGGGCTTGCGGGGGCCCAGGTTCGATGGTTGGCGATAGCAATTGCCGCCTTCATCATCACCCTCTGGCTGGTTCCCGACGTCAGGGTCTTGGCAAGGTACCGGTACACCTTCGCCTTTGCCGGGGTGGCGCTCCTGCTGCTGCCTATGCTGCCCGTCATCGGCAACGAGGTGAACGGAGCCCGGCTGTGGATCAGGCTCGGCCCCCTGAACTTTCAGCCCTCCGAGCTTGGCAAGATCGCCCTGGTGCTGTTCTTCGCCGGGTTTCTGGCGGAACGCCGAGAGCTGCTTGCGGTGGCCACCAGCAAGATCGGGCCGCTGGAGCTTCCGCACATCCGCCACTTCGGCCCGGTCCTGGTCGCATGGGCCATTTCTTTGTTGGTGATGATCTTTCAGAAGGACTTGGGCTCGTCACTGTTATTCTTCGCAATCTTCGTGGCGATGTTGTGGATGTCGACTGCGCGGATCATTTACCTCTTGGCAGGGGTGGGGATGTTCGTGCTCGGCGCCTTGATTGCCACCCAGCTGTTCTCCCACGTCCAGAGCCGCCTGCTGGTCTGGCGCGACCCGTTCCGCTACATCGACGACCGCGGCTACCAGGTGGTGCAGTCCTTGTTTGCCCTCGCCACCGGCGGAGCGTGGGGAACCGGACTGGGGCTCGGCCGGCCGGACCTCATCCGATTCAGCGTCCACACCGACTTCATCTTCTCCGCCCTGGGAGAGGAGCTCGGACTCGTGGGCGGAGCCGCGGCGCTCACCGCATATGCCCTGTTTGCCGCCCGGGGGTTCGGGCTGGCCACCCGCTGCCGTGATGATTTCTCCAAGCTGCTCGCAGCCGGGCTCACCTTCACGATCAGCTTTCAGACCATCCTGATCGTGGGAGGGGTGACCAACCTCATCCCGCTCACCGGCGTGACCATGCCGTTCATGAGCTACGGAGGCTCCAGCCTGCTCTCCAACTTCATCCTGATTGCCCTTCTGGTCCGAATATCGGACGAGGTGGGTCGCCACTCAGGACAAGGTCCTCCCACCGAGCTCAACATGCCGGCCGGAGGCGGCAGATGAACAAACAGATAAGGACGGTGGGTTTTGCGATCCTGATCCTGTTCGGCGCGGTCTTGCTCAACCTGAGCTGGATACAGCTGGTTCGCGCCGAGGAGCTCGCCAACCACGGTTCCAACACCCGGCTGCTGTTCAAGGAGTACGCGTTGGAACGCGGCGCCATCCGATCGATCGACGGGGAGACCCTGGCGATCAGCGAGCCGACGCCCAATGCGGAGCTCAAATCGCTTCGCCGCTACCCGAAGAGCCCTCTGTTTGCCCACACGGTCGGCTACTACTCGATAAGGTTCGGGCGCGCCGGGCTGGAGCGGTCCTACAACCAGCAGCTCACCGGCAAGGGCGGGGTCGTGACCATGCAGGATCTCGGAGACCGGCTGCTCGGCAGGGGCGAGAAGGGTGACACCCTGGCGCTGTCCATCGATGTATCCGTCCAGGAGGCGGCAAGAGACGCTCTCGCCGGCCGCAAGGGGGCGATCGTGGCCCTCGATCCGACGACCGGGCAGGTGCTTGCGATGTACTCCTCACCTTCGTTTGACCCCAACCCGCTGTCCCAGCACTCGTCCGAAGGGCAGGAGCAGGCCTGGACGAGCCTCAACGACGATCCCGACCGGCCGCTGCTCAACCGGGCCACCGTTTCGACTTACCCTCCCGGCTCCACCTTCAAGATCATTGCTGCCGCCGCCGCTCTGGAGAACGGCCAGGGGACGGACACCAGCTTCCCGGAGATGAATGAGTACCAGCCCGAACAGACCGACCGCAAGATCGGCAACTTCGGCGGCTCAACTTGCGGCGGTGACATGCGCACGGCTTTCAGAGTCTCGTGCAACACGTACTTCGCCCAGCTTGGGGCCGAGCTGCCCGCCGGTGCGCTGGAGGACACGGCGAAGGCCTTCGGATTCACCGAAGCTCCCCCCCTCGACATTCGGACGGCGGTCAGCAGGCTGCCCACCGAGGACCAGCTCAAGTCCCCCGCCTTCCGAGCCCTCAGCTCGATCGGACAGTTCAACGTCGCGGCCACGCCTCTGCAGATGGCGCTCGTGGCGGCGGGCATTGCGAACGACGGCAACGTTCCGGTGCCCAAGCTCGTCAAACAGATCGAAGACGCGCGGGGCGCCGTCGCCGAGCAGACCAGGCCTGAGATCTGGAAACGGGCAGTGTCGCCGCAAACCGCGTCGATCATCAAGGAGATGATGGTGTCAGTTGTCGAGAACGGGACCGCAAGGGCGGCGGCAATCCCCGGCGTGAGAGTGGCCGCCAAGACTGGGACCGCACAAACGGGTGAGGCCGCCGACGAGACGCTGGCCTGGACGGTCGCCTTCGCGCCTGCCGACTCCCCTCGGATTGCGATCGCAGTGGTGGTGGAGGGATCGGGCCCGGGTGGGAACGAGACCGGCGGAAGGGTCGCAGCCCCGATGGTCCGTCAGGTCCTCGAAGCGCATAGGAGCGTCGCCGGATGGTAATGCCTCCCGACTCGACCCAGCGCGGGCATCAGTACGGGGGCCGCTACCAAATAAGGCGGTCGATCGCCTCCGGAGGCATGGCCGAAGTTTTTATGGCCCGGGACGCGCTGCTCAACCGCCCGGTGGCCCTCAAGCTCATGCACCCCGAGTTCGCCGGCAACAAGGCCTTCGTCGAACGGTTCCGGCGGGAGGCCCAAGCGGCCGCCAGCATCAACGACCCCCGGATCGTCTCGATCTACGACTGGGGGTCGGACGAGGGGACCTACTTCATCGTCATGGAGTACGTCGAAGGGAACACCTTGAGCGAGATAATCCGCTCCTCCGGCCCCCTCGACATCTCCTCCGCGGTCAAGATCGCAGCCGACGTGTGCGGTGGGTTGCAGCTGGCTCACGCCAAGGGAATCGTCCACCGGGATATCAAGCCCGCCAACATCGCCCTCACCGTGAACGGCCAGACCAAGGTCATGGATTTCGGCATCGCCCGGGCGGCCAGCGATGGGGCGGAGAACGTCACCCAGACCGGCATGGTGATCGGCACCGCCAGCTACTTCTCTCCCGAGCAGGCCCAGGGCCACCAGGTGGACGCCCGGTCCGACGTCTACTCGGTGGGGGTCGTTCTTTACGAGATGCTCACCGGAGTGGTCCCGTTCAAGGGCGATTCCCCGGTGGCGGTGGCCTACAAGCACGTCACTGAGGACCCCATCCCCCCGCGTGAGCTGGCCAGCGATCTCTCGCCCGAGCTGGAGGCGGTCGTCATGAAGGCGATGGCCAAGAATCCCGATAACCGCTATCAGACCGCCGACCACATGCGCCAGGATCTGGAGCGAATCCTGCGCGGCGAACAGGTCGAAGCCACACCGCTGCTGTCGCAGGAACAGACCGCCATGATCGACTCCTCCTATCGGACCCGTGTCGACGACAGTTACGACGTCGAGCGCACATCGGTTCTGCCGGTGGGCGGACCGCGGCGTTCGGGGGGCGGAATCCTGGGCAAGGTGCTCGCACTGGTACTGCTGGCCGCGCTCATCGGGGCCGGATGGTTCATCTACCAGAACTTCGCTCCCGGCATCGCCCCCGACATCGAGGTTCCCGATGTGGTGGGAAAGCCCGTCGATGAAGCCACCAGATTGATCAGGGAAGCCGGCCTCACCTCCGAGATCATCAGGCGTCAGTTCAGCCCGAACCTCCCCGCCTTTTCGGTGATAAGCCAGGACCCTGAGGACGGCTTGAAGGTCAAGGAAGGAGTGACCGTTCAGCTGGTCGTCTCCCAGGGACCCGAGCAGGTGGACGTCCCCGACCTGAAGGGCGCCACCCGCCAGGAGGCGGAACAACGCCTGATCGACGCCGGACTAACGCTGGGCGACATATCCAGCCAGCCCGATGAGGTGATCGAGGAGGGCAAGATAGTCGGACAGAGCCCTCCGGCCGGCTCGAAACAGGACAAAGGCGGCCAGGTGAGCCTGATCCTGAGCAGCGGCAAGGAGCTGGTGGCAGTTCCTTCGGTGGTGGATGTAGACCAGCAAACAGCCGAGACGCGGATCCGTGAGGCGGGGCTGGAACCCAAGGTGGAGCAGGGGTGCGACTCCTCCAAGCCCGAGGACCAGGTGATAGATCAAAATCCCGCCCCCGGAACCAAGGTCAAGGAGCGGGAGCCGGTCACCATGGTCATGAACGACCCTTCGCAGGTGCCCGAGGTCCTGGGCGACTCCGAAGCCCAGGCCAGAAGCAGACTCTCCCAGGCAGGGTTCCAGAACGTCGAGGTGGTCCAGGGCTCGCCGCTCAACCTCTTCAACACCGTGAATGCCCAGAGCCCGGGGCCGGGCGCCGGGGCGTGTCCCAGCGAGACGATCCGCCTCAGGATCGGCTGAGCTGACCTTCCTCCAGGAAGTTATTCAGGAGCGCCATCCCCTCGGGAGTCATGATCGACTCGGGGTGAAACTGGACCCCCTCTATCGGGTGGCCCCGATGGCGGACGCCCATGATCACGCCGTCGGAGGTTACCGCCGTTACCTCGAGCTCGGCGGGCAGCGATTCGGGCTGGATCACCAAAGAGTGGTACCTGGTGGCGGTGAACGGGTTCGGAAGGCCGCGGAAGACGCCCGAGGACTGGTGGAGGATGGTGGAGGTCTTGCCGTGCATCAGCTTCTCCGCTCTGACGACCTTGCCTCCGAAAGCGAGGCCAATCGCCTGGTGGCCCAGGCAAACCCCCAACACGGGCACCCTGCCCGCAAATTCATGTATGGCCCGGACACAACATCCCGCGTCCTCCGGATGCCCGGGGCCGGGCGAGATCACGATCGCATCGGGCCGCAGTTCCTTCAAGTGCTCGATCGACGCGTCGTTTCTCACCACCAACGGCTCGGCGCCGAGCGTGCCCAGGTACTGGGCAAGGTTGAAGACGAACGAGTCGAAGTTGTCGATCAGCAAAACGCGCAAACTTAGGCCCCTACCGACGGCGTGAAGGCTTCAGGCGGTGTTGCCGTACGGGGATCGCAGCCCGAGGAGGTTTCGCCACTAGCCTCAAAAGTTGGCGGGGAGCAGCCTGGGCACGACGTACTCGAACAAGTAGAAGAGTATCGGGAGTCCCAAGAGGATCAACACGATCCATACCAGGGCTTTGCGGGCTTTCGGGCTAGGTCCTGAACCGTCTTCCAAATCGTCCTCCCCCCTCCAGTAACAGTTTCCGGTCGAACTCTTCCCCAGGGCTCATGGCGGCCCCGGAATCTCCTCCGACTCCGCGGGCGTCGATGTAGAAGCACCCGAGGGCGACCCCTCCAGGGTTGCGACGATGATCAGCCGCTGTCGTGCAGAAAAGCGCGGGTGGCAGGTGGTGAGGGTCAGGCGAGCGTCCGAGGAGGGGGCTATCACGCTGATCTGCGTAGGAGCGACCACCTTCGTTTCCGTGACCCTGTACCTGAACGGCCCGGCCGCGTCGAAGACAAGTATCTCGTCGCCCGCTTTGAGCTCGTCCAGCCGGTAGAATGGGGCTCCGTAAGTTGTGCGATGCCCCGAGACGACCATATTCCCCACCTGCCCCGGCAGCGCGGTCTCCGGGTAATGGCCGGGACCCTTCTTCAGGTCCCCCACCTCGACTCCCTCGACCACCACCGAATTCACACCGATCTTGGGTATCTGAATGACTGCAATGCCTTCTCCCAGGTTGGGCGTCTCGTCGGTGGCCCCGGTCTTCCATTTTTGTTGAAGCTCGGAGGCCAGAGCCTTCTGTTCTCTGCCTGTGACCAGGTTGGTGCCGAACACCTGGTAGAGAAGGAACAGCAGGATAAAAGTGCCCAGCCCGATGAAGGACCGGCCCATCACTCTGAGTGCCATTTGGTTCCCTAGACTAGCATCACCCCGTCCGGCTGCCGGGTAGGCGCGCCAGGGCGCCGCCGGCCTTATGTCACTAGAATGCGAAAGACAACTACCCTTGCGACGAGGTGTGTATGCCCAAGTCAAAGTCCAAGCGCAACCGCTATGTCC
>JBBDRH010000048.1:0-11927 GCA_040905645.1 Actinomycetota bacterium | reverse complement strand
GAGGTGCTGATCCAGTGCGAGCCACAGCCTGAGGAGTGGCTGTTCAGCGTCAAGGACAACGGAGTCGGGTTCGATCCCAGGTACTCCGAGCGCATATTTGTGATCTTCAAGCGCCTTCACGGCCGCGACGAGTACGCTGGTACAGGAATAGGCCTTGCAATCTCGAAGAAGATTGTGGAACGACATGGCGGACGGATCTGGGCGGAATCTGAGCCCGAGAAAGGGACCACCATTTTTTTCACACTCCCGATTGCCGAGAAGATGACTGCGTGAGATGTTTGCTTTTCGCCCGATAAACATTCTCCTGGTGGAGGACAACCCAGGCGATGTCGAGCTCACCGAGGACGCCCTGCGGCGATCGAAGGTGGTCACTGAGGTGGCGGTGGTGGGCGATGGCGAGGAGGCGATGCAATACCTTCTCAAGCAGGGCAGGTACACCGAACAGCCTTCTCCGGACCTCGTGCTTCTCGACTTGAACCTGCCCAAGAAAGACGGCCTGGAGGTCCTGAAGGAGCTTAAGGAAGAGCCCGATCTCAAGCACATCCCCGTCGTGGTACTCACGACTTCCGAGGCCGAACGCGACATCGTGGCCAGCTATCAGCTAGGAGCCAACTGTTTCATCACCAAGCCGGTGGACCTGACGCAGTTCCGAAGGGTCGTAGAATCGATCGATGATTTTTGGTTCACCATCGTGAAGCTGCCCTCCCCCCGGCTCGCCCGGTGAACGTCACCCGCGTCCTTCTCATCGAGGACAATCCGGGCGACGCAGAGCTGATCGCCGTGGCGCTCGGGAGAGCCGGCGAGTTTCAGCTCGAGGTGCGCGGCCGCCTGTCAGAGGGCGTCGAGCGGATGGTGGCCTCACAGCCCGACCTGGTGCTGCTGGACCTGGGTTTGCCCGACTCGGAGGGTCTCGCCACTTTCATAACCGCAAACCGGTGCGCTCCCCACATCCCCATCGTCGTCCTGACCGGATCCGAGAATGACACGCTGGCCCTCCAGGCAGTCCGTGAAGGAGCGCAGGATTATCTCGTCAAAGGCGTCGATCCGTCCCGGTTGCTCCGATCTCTTCGCTATGCCCTCGAACGAAAGAAAAGTGAGGAGGCGCTTCGCCTTAGCCAGGCGCAGCTTGCCGGTGCCCAGCGCCTTGCGCAGGTCGGAAGCTTTCTCTGGAACATAGCCTCCGACACCATCACCTGGAGCGATGAGCTCTACCGGATCTTTGGACTGGAGCGCAAGGATTTTGCGACCACATTCGAGTCATTTGTCGAGAGGATTCATCCGGACGACCGGGAGATGCTCCAGCGCACCATCGGGGAAGCGCTCAAAGGCGGCAGCTCTTTTGAGGTACAGGAGCGGATCGTGCGCCCCAATGGAGAGGTCCGCGTTTTGGACTCACGGGGGGAGATCCTGTTGGACGCCGGCGGTGCGCCGGTGCGCATCCTAGGGGTCTGCCAGGACATAACGGAGAGAAAGAAGGCGGAAGACATCCTTCTGGACCGGGAACGAGAGCTTCGAGCGGCCCGGGACCAGGCAGTGCAGGCCTCCGAGTTCAAGTCACAGTTCCTCGCGAATATGAGCCACGAGATCCGAACTCCGATGAACGGCGTCCTGGGTCTGGCGCACCTATTGCTGGAGATGGAGGGGGATCCGGAAAAGCGGAATTACCTTCTTGCCTTGAGGGACTCCGGGCAGAACCTGCTGGCGATCATCAACGACATCCTCGACTTCTCCAAGGTGGAGGCAGGCAGGCTCGAGCTGGAGGAGATCGAGTTCGATCTGCCGCAGGTCGTTGCGACGGCGGTGTCCCTCTTCAAGTCGCAGGCTATAGGAAAGGGTCTGGCTCTGGAGCTCGATGTCCCCGCAACCTTGCCCAAGTGGGTCCGGGGTGACCCCGTCCGCGTTCGTCAGATCCTCACCAACCTGATCAACAACGCGGTCAAGTTCACGGACGCCGGCAGGGTGAGGGTTCAGGTAGCTGCGGCTGCGGGAGGGCGTTACCGGTTTGAGGTATCCGATACGGGCATCGGGATCGACCCTGCCTACCACGACCGCCTCCTCGACCCGTTTCGCCAGGCCGACTCCTCCACCACTCGTCGATTTGGCGGTACCGGGCTTGGGATTCCCATCTGCCGGCAGCTCGTCGCCCTGATGGATGGAGCTTTCGACTACGACAGCGAGCCCGGAAAGGGAAGCACCTTCTGGTTTGAGATACCGCTGAGCGTCGGGAGCCGTGAGTCGGCGCAAGCGATTCTCAACCGTTCAAATCGAGACCACCGGGACCGAGTCAACAACCAGAGAGAAGCGGCAGCCCGGCCCGGCACGAAGATTCTTCTGGTCGAGGACAACGCGGTGAACCGGTTGGTGGCCAAGGCGATGCTGGAAAGGCTCGGCTATCAGGTGGACGTAGCGGGAACGGGAGTCGAGGCGGTGGAAGCCGCTCGTGAGGCGTCTTATGCGTTCATCCTCATGGACTGCCTCATGCCGGTGATGGACGGCTACGAGGCGACCGCCCAAATCCGGAAAATGGAGGGCCCGGCGCGGAGGACGCCGATCATCGCGCTGACTGCCCTGGCGATGACCGGAGACAAGGAGAAGTGCCTGGCGGCGGGGATGGACGATTACCTGTCCAAGCCACTGGCACCCGAGGGGCTGGCGGCCGTGCTGGAAAGGTGCAGGGTCGATGCGGGGGCGCCGGACGCGCCGGCATCCTCTCGCGCTTTTCGATCAATAGCAAGCCGGTAGCGCCGACCCAACAGACCTCGGCTCGGGCTCCCTCGGTGGACGGCCTTTTGCGTCTTACCGTCTCGCTTTCCGTGGCTGGTTTGGTGTTCCTGGCATCCTGTGGCGTCGAAGGCCGGCAGCCCAACATTCCGGAGGTGGGGCGTTCCTCAGCCGGCACCACCCAACCTTCGCCGTCGGCCGCTCCGACACAGGCGCCGGCTCCGACCGTCCCCTCGCCACCGTCATCGATTCCAATCGCAGCCTCACCCTCGCCGGCTGCAGGCTCTGCCGTTGATGTCCCGTCTCCCGGCGACGGTGAAATCCGCTACACGTTCCCGGTCGATCCGCCCGGATCGGCCCGCTATGGGCGATCGCATCACGACTACCCGGCGACGGACATCTTCGCTCCCTGCGGACGGCCGGTGGTTGCCGTCACGGCCGGAAGGGTGGACGAGATCAGCACCGTCGACTCATTTGATCCGAAGTCAAATGACCCGTCGCTTCGAGGCGGCCTGTTTGTTTCGGTCGCCGGCGACGACGGTGTCCGTTATTACGGCAGCCACCTCGCCTCGGTCGATCCCGCAATGCAACCGGGAGCCAGGGTCGGCCGCGGGCAGACGATCGGAACCGTTGGAGACACCGGCAACGCCAAAGGCACGGGGTGCCACCTGCATTTTGGTATCTCGCCTCCCTGCGGACCGGGAGACTGGGAGGTGCGCCGGGGCGTGATTTACCCGTGGCGATACCTCGACTCCTGGAAGGCGGGCGGCCACCTGTCGCCCAGCAGTGAGGTTACGGCCTGGAGCTCGAAGAACCGCGCTTGCTAGGCAAGTGAGCCGTTCGCCACCGGTTCTCGCTCCATCACTGAGAGAAGATCCCCCATGCTGATGATTTGCTGAGGATGAATTCGAATTATCGGTCCCGGCGGGCTGGCGACGGAGTTGACCGGAGCCTCGAGCGCCTCCGCGTAACCCCGAACCTCCACACATCGCACCGACCAAGGATCGACTGACGCAATGTCGTCCACGACGAAGGCGACGTTGGCGTTCCGCTTGACGTTCCTGAACTTCTTGCTGGCAGCCATGTGGGAACCGCCGATATCGATGGTTCCCAGTATCGAGTTGTATCGAAACCCAACCGGAGTCACCTGCAAGGTGCCGTTCGGTTGAGCGGTCGCAAGCCTACCCAGCCTTTGCGAGTCCAGGTAGCAAAGTTGATCCCCCGTGAATTTCATAGTTCCTCTCCGGAACCTAAGGGTACTACTTGCTCCATGCCTAATAAGACTACTGCTACCCAGCTTTATAGGGGATTTATCATTTGCCTGCCTTCGGGCGGAGGTTTGCGAAATCGCCCGGCCGGTCTGATCGGTCCGGCTGGAAGCGATCTTCCCGGCTCTGGCACACCTGCGCCATTACCGAAATGGCGTGATCCGATCGACATTGGGGTAAGTTCTATCAACGCTTCCGGTTTCTTTTGGAACACCGGCCAAGCCTCATTCAGAGACTGCGAACAAAGGGCTCACAGGGCATGCAAATAAACGACTTTCCGCCTGCAGACTCGGTTCAGGTTGTCGATGTTCGCCACCTGAGCGAGTGGGATGCCGGCCATCTTGAAAACTCTCTGCACATCCCGTTGAAGGTACTTGCCGAAAACCTGTCGAGTCTGACCAAGGAACAGGCGATCCTCGCGGTATGTCGCACGGGCGTGCGCAGCCGGAAGGCGGTCGACCTGCTCCGGTCGGAAGGATTCGACTCTGAAAACCTGGAAGGCGGCCTGCAGGCCTTGAATGCCGCCGGACATCCTCTTGTCACCCCGGACGGCAAGCCCGGATCCCTCGCAGACTATGACGAGGGGGGTGAAACACTGAGTCCGGAGCTTGCTCATCTACGCGACAGCTTCCTGGAGATCGCATTCGGCTTGCAGGAGCGATTCGGCGACAAAGAACGCACCGAGGAGGACGAGCGTGAGTTTCTGCGTGAATGGCTCGCCGACAAGGGCAAGTCGCCGCAGGAAATAGAGAGGGCGCTCGGCGCCGAGGCATAGAACCTGCCGGATCGCGGGTAAAACCGGTCCATGCAACTCGTGCAGTCGAAATCACGTACGGATGATGCGGAGCCGGTGCGAGATCTGTGCTTTCCGAAGGTTCTAGCGGAGGCAGTAGCCATCACTCAGGAAAACGACGTCCCCTATCTCGTGGCGGGCAGCCTGGCGTCGGCAACCTGGGGCCGTCCGGGCACTCTGGGCGATATTGACCTTCTCATCGATCCCCGCTCCGCCAAGCCTCTTCTGAAGGCGTTCGAAGCAGCCGGATTCGAGACCGAAGAGACGTTTCCGCAGTGGCTGTTCAAGGCGAAGAAGGAAGGGATCACCGTCGACCTCATCTTCGAGATGGCCGGTCCGCTTTACCTGGAGCCGCAGATGATCGATCGAGGCTCGACGGTGGAGATCCTGGGGACCGAGGTGCGTGTGATGAGCCGTGAGGACTTCATCCTCAGTCAGGCGATGGCGCTCAAGGAGGACACCGCGGTCTACTGGTTCAACGCCCTCGGTGTGATCGCCCGGGGCGAGCTCGACTGGGAGTACCTCATCGATATGGCTCAGCGAGGACCTCGACGAGTTCTGTCCCTGTTGCTTCTGGCGCAGGCTCAGGACCTTCACGTTCCCGACTATGTGATTCGCCGGATCTTCGCCGCCGCGTTCCCGGAAGAATCTTGAGCTGCTCCGAATATGACGCCGAGAAGCTGCGAGGGGAGCTGGCGCGTGATGAGCGGGTTAGCGAGCTTGGAGTCGAGGTCGCCATCACCGGGGACCGGGCCTATATCCACGGCAAGGTATCGACCGCCGAAAGAAGGGACGCGGTAGGGCAGGTGGCCCGGGAGGTCCTGCCGGATTGCACGGTGATCAACGAGGTCACCGTCGCAGAGTTGGAGGCGCCCGATCGGCAGAATCCTCGAGTGATCCGAGTGGCCGCGGTGGGCGACATCCACTTCGGGGACGACTGCGTGGGTTGCCTGGCGCCGCAGATGGGCTCGATTGGGGAGCAGGCCGATGTCCTGCTGATCGCCGGAGACCTCACCAAACATGGAGCACCGGAGGAGGCCGCCGCGCTGGCGAGTGAGCTGAAGAGCGTTCCGATTCCGGTGGTCGCAGTACTGGGGAACCACGACTACCACTGCGACGGTCAGGAAGAGATCCGGCGCATCGTCGAGGGCGCAGGGGTTACCGTCCTGGAAGGAGAGTCAACGGTGTTGGACGTGGGGGGCCGGACGCTGGGGATCGCCGGGACGAAGGGCTTCGGCGGCGGATTCGCCGGGGCGTCCGGAAGCGATTTCGGCGAGCCGGAGATGAAGGCCTTCATCAGGCACACCAAATCGGTCTCGCAAAAGTTGTGCGAGCAGCTGACATCGCTGAGCTCCGACTACCGGGTGGCATTGCTTCACTACTCACCCGTGGAGGACACGCTGGTGGGTGAACGGCTCGAGATCTACCCGTTTCTCGGCAGTTACCTCCTGGCGGAGGCCATCGACACGGCGGGCGCAGACCTAGCAATTCACGGGCATGCCCACCGGGGAAGCGAAAAAGGCGTGACCGCCAAGGGCATCGACGTTCGCAACGTGGCCCAGCCGATGCTGGGCCGCTCATACGCGGTGTACTGTCTGGGCACCCATGAGCAAGAGCAGCCCTCTAACTGAACCTGCCCCGGCGGGGTGACCCAGCCGGCACAGGTCGTCTTTGCGGCCGGGAAGGGCACCCGGCTTCGGCCGCTCACCGAAAGACGGCCCAAGGCAGTGGTTCCCCTCCTGGACATTCCCCTGATCGACCTGGCCCTGGATCGAGACGGCTCGGTGGATTGGGCCGCCCGTTTCGTGAACGTCAGCCACGGGGCCCCGGTGCTTCGTGAGCACCTCAGGGGACGTTCCGAGGTGAAGCTTCTCGATGAAGGCGACGAGCCACTGGGCACGGCTGCCACGTTACGGTGCCTGCTCCCGCAGGTGAGCGAGGTCGTGGTCACCTACAACTGTGACCTGGTCAGCGACGTGGACCTTTCGCAGCTGCTCCGGCGCCACGCCCAAGCGAAAAAGCCCTGCACCCTGGCAGTTCAACCCGTGGAGCGAGGGGCCGATCTCGCCGTCGAGGCTGACGATCTGCGTTTTGTCGATCGCCGAGTTGAAGAATCGGCAGGGTTTGTCTTCTTGGGGGCGGCCTGTTTCGACCGCCGCCTGCTGGCGACCATCCCGCCCACGACCCCCCTCGGATTGACTGAAGGACTCTTGAAGCGCGCCGTCGAGGAGCGGAAGGTCGCACTGTTCGAGCATCATGGATACGCTCGAGACGCGGGGACCCTGAAGGATTACCTGGAGGTTTCTTTGGACGCGCTCGACCCGGCAAAGCTGGTCATCGACTCGCCCGGAACGAAATCACCGAACGGATGGTACCTGGGGCCGGCGGCCGAAGCGGCTGAGGCATCGCTTGGCCCAGGTGCGATTGTGCTCGCCGGCGCTCGGATCGAGAAGGGAACTTCGCTCAGCGAGTGCGTGGTGTGGCCGGGCTCCGTGATACCAGCAGGCCTTAATCTCCACCGCGGCATCTGGTTCGACGGGAAGTTCCTACCGCAATAGCGAAATTCCGCGAGTCCCCCGAGCTCGCTTCTCGAGGCTTGTACACACGGTTTTTCGGGTCCATACTCACGCCTGGTAAGAATTCGTCGACGACCAAGGAATCGCAGCGCGATGGATCAGGAGATTCAGCAGGTTCTGGCGTCCAACGTCTCCCGTCTGATTGTCTCCGAGATCGCCCCCCACGAGCTTCCAATCTTTCCTTCGCTCAGCCAGGCCTCCCTTGAAACCGCCGGCAAGCCCCGGAAACCAAGGGCGCGCGATGAGCAGTTGGGGTTCGGCATCGAGCTGCAGCTATTGACCCCCGTCGTACTCTCTGCGGTCACGGCGGTAGGGACCTTCTTGATAAGAGAAGTTCTAGACGCAAGCAAAGAGGCGGCGGCCGGGTTGGTGCTGGCCAAGCTCCTCAAATTGTTCAAGCGGGACTCGGAAGCCAATAGTCTTCCCGTCGCTGAGGAGGTCCCCGAGGAAGGTCCGCTGGCACTCACCAAGGAGCAGGCTCAGCGCGCCCACGAGGTGGCGTTCGAGAGGGGGGCACTCATGGGCCTGTCGGAGGAGAAGGCGATGCTGCTGGCCGATGCAATTGTCGGCCGTCTCGTGATTACCTAGCACTCCCATGATCGAGGCGCCCGGCCGGATCAGCCCTTTCACGTTCCCGTCCGATACGAGCTTCCGATTCGTCCTGCTGATCGTCATGGTTTTGAGCGCAAGCTTGTTCTGCTTCGACTCGATCCACGTCAACCTGCATGGGAAAGAGATGGTTCAGGTCCTTTCCGACTGTTTTGCTGAGGCGAACGCGCAGATTCCAGAGGTGCAATCGATGGAGGACAACACCCGGCGGGTGGATTTCGTGTCCGACTGCCGGGCGGGGTTCGAGCGGTCACGGGCGGCCTTTATGTCGGGGGGAGCACTCGGAGTAGCAGTGGGGGCTGGTTATCTTTCTGACGATCCCGACGCTCAAGCGGAGGCGGCGGTCTCTTCGGCCCGTCCTCGACCAGGAGGCACCGGGGGTGGCTGAGCGATTCCGTGAGCTAGTCGAGGAGGCGGGGTTGCGCCGAGTTCCTGAACTACTGTGGAGTCCTGTTGGAGGCGGGGACGCCATTGCCTTCGGCACCTTCCGGCGACATCAGGTGGCGCTCGGGGCCGGCCTGGTCGCGGCTTACTATGCGCAGCCGGCCACTTTCGACGCGGTGATACGGCATGAGCTGGCTCACTTTAGAAATCGAGATGTGGGTATCACCTACCTGGCGAACTCGCTATGGTACGCGTTCATCCTGCTGGCGATCATTCCCTTCCTGCTCGTCAAGGTCATCGGGGACGGGTTGACTCTCGGGGTGGGGTGGCGACTCGCAGTTCTGACCGCGCTGGTCTTCGTCGTTCGCAATGCGATTCTTCGTGCCCGTGAGCTCTACGCGGACGTGCGGGCCTCCATCTGGGATGGTCCGGCGGGCCGTCTGGCGGAGGTAGTCACCAACCTCGGGACGGCGCGCCGTCGTACCGGTTTTACTCTGTTTCACCCCTCCAGCTCCAGCCGCGCTGCCGCTATGTCGGATCCCGGCCGGCTCATGCCGTTGTCGCCCTGGGACGCTTTGTCGGCCGGACTGACAGCTACGATCTCGGTCCCGGTAGTCGCAACCCTTTTTGCCGCTCTGGTTACGGGCACCACCTCCTCCACGTTCAGCCAAGCTGCGGCATCCATTCTTTTTGCGCCGCTGCTGGGAGCAGCCGTGGCGGTTGGGCTATGGCGCGGCGCCTTCGTGGCTAGGGCAAAAGGCGAACGGAGCTTGTCCTCCTTACGAATATCTATCCCAATGGCCGCCGGGGTGATCCTGGGGACCTGGCTTTCTCCTCCCACGGGCATCTCTGGTGGGTTTTTGATCGATTCGCCAATCGAAGGGCTGGCTGTGATCATGACCTTTGCCGCTCTTGCGCTGGTCAGTGCGTGGCTCGCAAATATTGCCGACCTTTCTCTGGACGATGCCTCTTTCCTTTCGGGGCCACGGCGCGTCTACGGCCCGGGGCTGATTGCTGCCTCCGTCGTCTTTGTGTGGGTGATGAGTCTGGTCAATAGCTTCTGGTTTCAGGCGCAGGCACTGGGAGTCTCGGGGCTGGCCCAGCCCGAACTTTCCGGGGTCGGCGCGAGCTGGGGGATTTTCGCCAGCCTCGCTGGCTACGTAGCGCTTCAGCAGACGTCGTTTTTCTTCGCCCTTCTCCTGGCAGGGTTTGTGTTCTTCGTCGTACCTCGTCGGGCTCCTTCGCCCGCTGCGCCGTCGTGGGCATGGTTGGACGTGCCCGAAACTGTCCCGTCATGGGCAAGGGCCGCACCACAGATCAGGCGAGCGGTGATGCTGGGGCTGTGGGGCGGAGTAATCTTCTTGTTCTGGCTGGTGCTGTTGCGCCTTGGTTTTCGACAGCAGTTGGGATCCGATGTTCGGGAATCAACATCGGCGACGCTTGCCCTGGCGAGCGGAATGATCTGGCTGGCGGTCAGTGTTGCATCGGGGGTCGCTTTTCTCGTCGCCACCTACCTCGGCCGGGGAGCCGTTCCCTTGGGAGCGACGGCGGGAGGGGTCTCCGGACTAATCTCGTCACTGGAGCTGGTGGTTGTAAATCGCGTTTTCGGCGGCGGCCTAAGCTGGGATCTTGTTGAGCACGTCTTCGTCAGAGTCATGGGTTGGAGCAGCTTCCTTTCTCTTGCCGCCGCGTGCGCGGGCTCGGCTTTCGCCGGGCGTGTAGGTAGCTCCGCAGGCCAACCCTCCAGGGAGCGCTCGAAGATCAGAGCACCCAAGGCCTTGGCCCTTCTGCTGGCAACCGTTGTTGTGGTGCCTGCTGCGATTGGACTCGTCGTACAGCGGTCGAAGGTCCCGGCGGCGGCGCTTTCGCTAGACCTGCAGGCCTATCTTAATGAGGTGATTCCACTTGCTCAGACTTCGGACTCATGGGTGGAAAACGTACTTCAGGCCGCCGCTGGAAACGAAGGTTCCTTCGGCGCGGCGGTCGAGGCGGCGACAGCCGAGCACGAGACTCTCTTAGGCCAGGCACAGAAACTGTCGCCCAATACGCCCGAGGTTAAGAGGTTGAATCGATCATTCATCGACCTGATCATGAAGCGCGGTAGGGACATTGCGAACTTGAAGGATCTAGCCGACCCGTCGATCTCCGCTGTTCAAGAGCAACTAGCGGACTCGTCGAGGCTGACGAATGCCTGGGTGACGGATGTCCAGAACCTTCAGGATGACTTCCTGGGGGGTCAGTAGGCCCGCCGACGTCGTTCACATTTGCGCCGCTTGTTTAGGTGGTGCCCCCGACAGGATTTGAACCTGTGGCCTTTCGCTCCGGAGGCGAACGCTCTATCCCCTGAGCTACGAGGGCGGGGAGACCCCCCATTGTACTTGGCGTTCCGTCCGGGTACCGGCCGGCTGCCGAACCCCGGCTATTATCGAGTCACTTGAACGAACGCCGCCGAAAGAAGATTCTCATCACCGATGACGATCCCACGATCATCGAGCTCCTCCAGGTCAACCTTGAGATGGAGGGCTACGATGTTGTAAGCGCCGCGAACGGCTACGAAGCGGTGGAAAAAGCCGCCAGTGAGAGTCCCGATCTGGTCATCCTGGACATCATGATGCCCAAGATGGATGGCTGGACCGCCCGGGCGGAGCTGCTCAAGTCGCCGAAAACCGCTCACCTGCCGGTGATATTTCTGTCGGCTCGAGCGCAGCAGGCCGACCTAAGAAAGGGATACGAAGCAGGAGTGGCGGAGTACATAACCAAGCCGTTTGAGCCAGTGGAGCTGTTGTCCATCATCGAGCACGTCCTCGACGGCACCTACAACCGGTCCGAATCTCCCCCCGGCTATTAGTGGACCGCCCCCCGATTAGGGCCTACATTCGAGCGCCCCTGCATCCACGATCGCGGCGGTGCTCGTCGGGTCCATACGGGTGTGAGTATGAACCGCTCCTCGGCGCCTTGCGCTCCTGGCGCAGGAACGCTCTCGGTGTGGACCCGACTCGTGGGGCGGTCCACTGATGATTACCGATCACCTCCAGGACCTGCTGAGGGCAGGAGTCGATAAGCTGCGCGCCGATTCCATCCTCCCCGCAGGTCTCGATCCCGCCGTCGAGCTTCAGCGCCCCGGCCGACCGGAGCACGGCGAGTTCGCCACCAACCTGGCTCTGACGATCGCCGGACAGGCGAAGATGCCTCCCCGCAAGCTCGCCGAAGAGCTGGTTTCCCGGCTCCCCGCGTCGGAGCTGGTCGAAAAGGCGGAGGTGGCAGGTCCCGGGTTCATCAACTTCCATCTCTCCCAGCGGTGGCTGGAGTCGACGCTGCGCGAGGTCGCCGCCCAGCGAGAGGGCTACGGACAAGGCGCCGATAAGGCCGAGAGGGTCCAGATCGAGTTCGTCTCGGCCAACCCCACCGGACCGCTCCATGTCGGGTCCGGGCGCAACGCCGCCTACGGCGACGCGCTGGCGCGGCTCATGTCCGCTGCCGGCTACGAGGTCTTCAGGGAGTACTACATCAACGACGCAGGCAAGCAGATGGAGCGCTTCGGCGCCTCTCTCCATGCCCGGTACCTCCAGGCGCTCG
>JBBDRH010000047.1:0-11943 GCA_040905645.1 Actinomycetota bacterium | reverse complement strand
GGCAGCGATGAGGGGTCTCCTAATCAACTATTGCCCGCTCGTACTCGTTGAGGGCGCCGTTCAGGACTCCTGCATAGGCAGGAGTGACCTCTTCGCGTAACAGGTACTTGGCCACCTCGTCCCGGGCGTCCTGAACATCGTCGACCGCATCCTCGATATCGCCGTCGTCGTATTGATTGAATGCCCTTTCCACCTCACTCAACACGTTACGCCCGGCCCTCTCGGTTAACGATCCCTGGGCGACGCCCTCGTCGACCAGATTCTGAATCCGGGCCGCCGACCGCACTACCGGGCCGCGCTTGTCGATCGAGGGAGAGGGTTGGGGGGACTCGGCGGGCGAAGGGGACGGCGAAGGGGATGGCGAAGGGGATGGCGACAGGCTGGGAGTCGGCTGGGTTGCCGGGAATGAGGACGCTCCCGGGATCGTGGTCCCAAACGTGTCCGGGGAGCGCGGCTCGGAGCCGTTGGACCCGGAGAAGGTGGCGTATAGGCCGCCCGCGACGAGGAGGATCCCCACCATCAGCAGCCCGAGCCGGCCCCTACGAGGGGGTGGCCGGCGAGGCAGCACCCTGGTCGGCTCGCCGCGGCCTTTGGGTGCCACCGGGCTGATACGGGTGCGATCCGAGGCTGCGCCGGCGATCAAGCTCGCCGAGGTGACCGCCTCGAGCGCACGGCGCATCTGCCCCGCATCCTGGTATCGATCCTCGGGGGCTTTGGCGATCGCCTTGGAAACTATCGCATCGAGACTTGCAGGAACATAGGCGTTGAGCGACGAGGGCGGGGGAGGCGTATAGCGGGCGAGCTTGTTGGCCATCTCGATAAGGGAGTCGCCGGAGATGGGGGGCCGTCCGGTGAGCATCTCGTACAGCACGCATCCGAGCGAGTACAGGTCGGAGCGCTGATCCACTCTCTCGCCTTCCGCTTGCTCGGGAGAGAGGTAAGCAACGGTTCCCAGCACCGAGCCGGCCTGGGTCAGCCCATCGGAAGAGGTCTTGGCGATCCCGAAGTCCATGACCTTGACCACGCCGGCGGCGTCGATGAGGATATTGGCCGGTTTGACATCCCGGTGGACCATGCCCGCGGCGTGGGCCACGGCCAGCGCCTCACAAACCGCGGCTGCGACGGCGCTCGCCCGCACGGGGTCCAGAGGAGCTTCGACGTGGATCACATCGGCGAGGGTCCGCCCCTCGACGAACTCCATGACGATGTAGTGGCGGCCGCCATCGGAGCCGGTGTCGAACACCGACACCACGTTGGTGTGACTGAGGGATGCCGCGGCTCTGGCCTCCCTTTGAAACCTGACCACGAAGTGGGGGTCGCGGGCCAGGTGAGCCGCCAGAACCTTGATGGCTACCGTCCTGCCGAGCAGGAGATCGGTTCCCTTGTAGACCTTGGCCATGCCTCCCTCGGCTATCAGCGAATCGATTCGAAAGCGATTCGCCAACACGTTGGGTTCCGGCATTTGCTCCTAGCGTAGATCCAAATCGGGCACAGGCTGTGGAGGCGGCGGCCCCCACGCGGTTTGGAGCGCTAACGCAAGTCCAAATCGGGCACAGGCTGTGGAGGCGGCGGCCCGATGTAGCGGCCGCTGGGTCTGATGATCCGGTTGTCCGCCGCCTGCTCGAGGATGTTGGCGGTCCACCCGATCACCCTGCTGCAGGCGAAGGTGGGGGTGAACAGCTCGGGGGGCAGGCCGATGCTCTCCATGACAATCGACGCGTAGAACTCCACGTTGGTGTAGAGCTGGCGCCCGGGCTTGAGCTCCTTGAGGATCGCGATGACCCTCGACTCGACGAGCTTGGCGAATTCCACCCGGGAACCGCCCAGACTCTCGGCAATCCCCCGGAGCATGACCGAGCGGGGGTCGTCGGTCTTGTAGACCGGGTGCCCGAAGCCCATGATCCGCTTCCCCGAGGCGACCGCGGAACGAATCCAGGGGTCGACATCCTCCGGGCTCTTGATCGCATCGAGCATCTCCAACGCCCTGCTCGGGGCTCCGCCGTGAAGCGGGCCCGAGAGCGATCCGAGGGCGGCAACCACGGCGGCTCCCATGTCGGCGCCGGTGGAGGTGACCACCCGTGCGGTGAAGGTGGAGGCGTTAAAACCGTGATCGATGGTGCTGATCAGGTACCGCTCAACCGCCCGCACATGCTCGGGGGGCGCCTGCTCCCCCTTCCACATGTACAGGTAGTTGGCGGCGTAGGACAGATCGGGGTGCGGATCGACCGGCCACAGACCCTGGTTGAAGCGATGCAGCGACATCACCAGGGTCGGGAAGACCGCACAGATCATCAGTGCCTGCTCCTTCAGCTGGTCGATCCCGAGATCCAGCCACGGCCTGAAGCTCCAGGACGACGTGAGAAGCGAGAGAGCCGACCTCAGCGCCTCCAGCGGCACGAAGGTGGTGCCCAACCGGGAGATGCCGGGAAGAAGCTGCTGGATGTCCGAGGGAAGCACGCTGTGCTTGCGAATCTTGGCACGGAAATCCTCCAGCTCGGCCTCGGTAGGGAGCCTGCCCTCGTGAAGCAGGTGCCAGACCTCCTCCAGGCTGCACTTGGTCGCCAGCTCCACCGCGTTGTACTGGCGGTAGTGGTAGAAACCATCGGCGCCCCGCACGTCGCCTATCTCGGTCTCGGCGACCACCACGCCCTTCAGGCCTTTGGGAACGTCGACGGCCGGGGTGCCGAACGGCCGGACCTCGGCTATGCGTATCAGGTCCCGGATGGAGACGATCCCCACCAGCTTGCCGTCGGTGACCACGGGGATGTGCCGGAACTTCGATTCGGCCAGCAGGTTGAGCGCGGCATCCACATCTGTCTCCGCGTCGACCGCCTTGGGATCCCGGGTCATCCACTGGGCGACCGTGGCCGAGGCCAGGTCCGCCCCACTCGAGGTGAGCCGCACGAGGTCTCGCTCGGTCAGTATCCCGATCGGCCTCCCGTCCTCCACCACCATCACCGAGCCGACCCCATGAGTGGCCAGCAGCTGCGTGGCGTGCTGCAGGCTCATGCCGGGCTCGGCGGCGATGACGGGCGACGTCATGACGTCGCGCACCGTTCGCTTCTTCTTGCGAGGAGCCATCGGTAGGCCTCCTAGTCGGCCGTCGCGGACGCTTGTGCAGGCGCCGGAGCCGGCTCCGCCGCCGCAGGCCTTCCTGCAGGATCACCCTGTTCCTCGGCGCCCCTCCGCCAGCGGAAGAACGCCACCACGGCGGCGCCCATCGCAAACAGAACCACCAGCAGATTGATAACAGCGCCCACATACGGAATCAGAGACAGCGCCGCCAGAACGACCACCCCAATGATCAGCGCGAAGAACATCCTGCCCCTTCCCGGCCGGCGCTCGTCGCGGCCCAGTCTGAGAATCAGTGCGCCGATGGTGAACGCCACTATCACCTTGCTCAACAGCAGCAGGAACGCGTAGACCACCATGAGCAGCAGCGGAACCGACATCCCCGCGCCGAGGAATGCGGTGACCACCAGCAGGAAGATCGCCACCACCGGGATCACGATCAGGGCGGCAACCCCTACGCCCAAACTGAGCAGCGGGGATCTGCGAAGGGCGATCGACGTCGAGGGCAGTAGCCCGGGCAGCAGCCACATTGCCACCAGACCCAGAATCAGTGCACCGGCGATGGTCCTCAGCAGGCCCACCACGAGGTTCTCCGGATCCCCCAGGTTCGAAGAATCCGCCCTAACTCTTCTGACGATCCTCCCGGTGACCGTGGCTTCAGGATCGATGTCCGCCGTGTTGGCGGAGGTGTAGGTCAGATCCCCGTTGATCGTGGCACCGGCCTCCAGCGACAGGTCGTCGACATCCGCGTTGACATCGCCGTTGACTGTGCCGGAAATCGTCATCGTACTCACGCCGGCTCTGATGTCGCCCCCGATGTTGCCGGCCACAGTGAGCTCCTGGGCCCCCACCAGCAGGTCACGGTCGACCGATCCGCCGGATGTGATCTCGACGGTCTGGCCTGCGCCCATCAGATCCCCGTCCACCTCACCCTCGATTGTGATCTCCCGGCCCATCAGCCGGGCGGTCCCCCCTACCTTTCCCGAGAGGGTGACCTGCTCGGCTGCAGCCAGGAAAGATCCCCCGGTGGACCCGCTCAGAGTTACATCCTGCCCGGCGGCCAGGACCTCCCCCGAGACGTTGCCCGAAATGACCACGTTGGCGCCGGCCACGTAGACGTCGTCGTCAATCGTGCCGGTGACTCTCGGGTTCTCCTCGTCACCCCGGAAGTCGGCCGCCTGCGCGGCGGCTCCCAGGCCAAGCATGGTCAGAATCAAGAGCAGAAAACAGGTCCACTGCAGCAGCTTCTTCATGTAGCCCCCCCGGCAAATTTATGGCGCACCATCTCAGACGGCGACTTGTGGTCGCCATGATAGAGGTTGGGAAATTTCCTGGAAAGGCCGGGTTGAGCTCGGGACGCTATTCCGTGGAAATTGCCTCCAGGACGTTCAGCCTCGCAGCCCTCCGTGCCGGTGGGAGCGCCGCAATAACACCGGCAACACCCGCTACCACAACGTAGCTCAACAGCTGCCCGACGGGGATGGAAAGTTCGGTGATTCCCTCCGACTCCAGGGCCGTGACCAGGGCCCACCCGAAGAACACACCGATCGCAAGGCCGAGGCACGCGCCGATGATCGCAATGATCACCGCCTCCCAGCGGACCATTGCCCGGACCTGCTTGCGAGCCATGCCCACCGCCCTCAACAGCCCCAGCTCGCGGGTCCGTTCAAAGACTGAGAGTGCCAGAGTGTTCGTGATACCGAGCAGAGCGATGATGATCGCCAGACCGAGCAGGGCGTTCACCAGCCCGAGCAGCTGATTGACCTGCGAAGCCTGGCTCTCCTTGGTCTCCGTCTGATCCTCGATCTGGACATTCGGGAACCTCTCCTCGATGCTTTCCATCGCCGCTCTCGCCTCCGACTCGGTGACGCCCGGCTTCACCTTGACCAGCAGGCGGGAGTCGACGTGCTCGGAGTAGTGGGCGTCGTAGGTGGGAATCGAGATGAGGTAGTCGGTCTGTAATAGCGACTTGTTCTTGAAGACGCCGACCACGTCAAGCTCCGCTTCGCCGGTGGGGAACTCCATCGCAAATTTGTCGCCCACCCCGAGCCCCAGGTCCTTGGCGGCAAGCTCGTGGATGAAGATGCCGCCCTCCTCCAGCACCTCGAGGTCGCCGTCCAAAACCTCGATGTCGGCCACCACCTGCAGAGCGTCGGGGTCGGTGGCGACGACGAAGAACCTCCTGTCATCCTCCCGCTTGAACTCGCCGAGGCGGATAGGCGCCACGGCTTCGACCTCCGGAAGGTCGTAGAGCTCATTGGCGACCTCGGGGCTGATGATCGGGGGCCCGGTAGCGCTGCTGTTGGAGACCGTGAAGTCGGCTTTGAGGGACGCGTCGACCACCCTGTTGGTCGACGCCTTGAGCGAGGCCCCCAGGATGCTCACCAATCCGACGAGAGCCAGGCCGATCATGAGCGCGGCCGCGGTGGCCGCGGTACGGCGCGGGCTGCGTTCTGCGTTCCTGCGGGCGAGCTTGCCGGGCAGGTGCCGCAACCCCGCCACCGGGGCTCCCAGAAGACGTGCGAGAGGTCCTGCAAACAAGGGCGCGAGCACCGCCACACCCAGGAACACCAGGACCGCCCCGGCGCCCACAAGCTGAACGGGCTCACCGAACTCGCCGAACAAGCCCGCAAACAGAACCCCTGTACCTGCAAGCAGGATCAGCAGCCCAATCGTGGTGCGCCGTCGAGAGAATCCTCCCGAGCGGGGCGCGCTCTCCCGCAGCGCGGCCATGGGCGAGATCTTCGCAGCCCTTCGCGCGGGGCCGATTGCCGCAACCAGCGTTACGACGATGCCCACTCCCATCGCCACGATCACGGTGCGAGGGAGGAATACCAGATCCGACGAGGGGAGATCGATCCCGAACAACGAGAGGAGGCTCTTGAGGCCCACCGCAATGCCCACCCCCGCGGCGATCCCCACCGCCGAGGCAACTATCCCCACCAGAAGCGCCTCCAGGAACACCGAGATCGTGACCTGCCTGCCGCTCGCCCCCAGCGCTCTCAGCAGGCCGAACTCCCTGGTCCTCTGGGCTACAGTTATCGAAAATGTGTTGAAGATGATGAACGCCCCCACGAACAGGGAAATGCCGGCGAACACCAGCAGCGCGGTGTTGAAAAAGCCGAGAAGCCTCTTGATCGAGTCGGCCTGCTCCTCCGCCACGCTCTCACCCGAAACCGCTTCCATCCCTTCGGGAAGCTTTTCGGAGATTCGTTCGATGAGGTCCGGGGTGGCGACTCCGTCCTCCGCGGCCACATCGATCGAGTCCAGCCTGCCCTCCTTGTCGAACAGCTCCTGGGCGGTGGGCAGAGCAAAGACCGCCAGGGTCGCCCCGGCCAGGTTGTCGGCATCGCCGAACCCGGCAATGCCGACCACCTCGAACTCTCTGCTGCCGGCGGTCGACAGCACCGTCACCTGATCGCCGACCGAAAATCCATGCTCCTCGGCAGTCGCGGCGTCGATCACGACCTCGTTAGCGGAGCGAGGCTCCCGGCCGGTTCTGATCGTCAGCGATCCCTTCGGCTCGTCGTACCAGCTGACCCCTATCGTGGGGGCGCCGCCGGTCACCACCGCCTCGCCCTGCTTATCGACGAACTGAGCGTACCCGCTGACGGAGCCCCCGGCCGCACGGACTCCGTCGGTTTCGCCCACAATCGACAGGAGCGCTTGATCGAATGGCTCGCGGCTCCCCCCGATCTGAGACTCGAACAGGCTCTCGGACCTGACGAAGACGTCTACGCCCTGGGTGACGTCGGAGAACAGGTTGTCGAAGGTGCTGTTCATCGTGTCCGTCAGGACGAAGGTGCCGGCGATGAAGCCTACCCCCAGAACCACGGCCAGAGCGGTGAGGCCAAGCCGGAGCTTGTGCGCCATCAGCCCCTTGATGGTGGTCTTCCACATGGGCTAGATGAGAGCCGGAGAGGAGTGGCGCTTCCGGCAGCAGTTGCGAGATCCTGGGGCGCGGGAGGTGGCACCAGGCAAGGCCGCAGGGAGCCCCGCTAGCGATACCCCTACCGGGGCGACTGAGAACGCAGCCTGGGGGCGCCTCACGCCGCCAGGATCCTCAAGAGTTGCCGGAAGGGCCACACTTCACAGGGCTTCGAGGTCTTTGATTTGATCCAGGACCCTGTCGACAGTCGGCCCGGCCATCTCACCCACGACTCGCCCATCGACCAGGAACACAACACTGTCGGCAAAGCAGGCGGCAATTGGATCGTGGGTCACCATGACAATGGTCTGGCCGAACTCGTCGACTGCCGCGCGCAGGAACTGAAGGATCTCTGCGCTCCTGCGCGAGTCGAGGTTGCCGGTCGGCTCATCGGCAAAGACGATATCCGGTTTGCTGGCCAGCGCCCTTACCGCCGCAACCCGCTGCTGCTGGCCGCCCGACAGCTCGCTCGGAAGATGGTCCAGCCTGTCGGCGAGCCCCACCGTCTGGATCAGGTAGTTGACCCAATGCTGGTCCGGCTCCCGCTGGGCCAGCTCCATGGGAAGCGTGATGTTCTCGAGGGCCGTCAGCGTGGGAACCAGGTTGTAAGACTGAAAGATGAAGCCCACCTTGTCGCGTCTCACGGAGGTCTTGCCCTTCTCGTCCAGGGCGGTGACGTCGGTCTTGCCGATGAAAACCTTGCCCGAGGTCAGGTCGTCGAGAGCGCCGAGACAGTGCAGGAGGGTGGACTTGCCGGATCCGGAGGGCCCCATGATCGCCGTGAAGCGCCCCTTGGGGAAAGCGTGGGTCACCTGATCGATGGCTCTGACTGCGTTGGCGCCCTCGCCGTAGACCTTGACCGCATCGCGCGCCGAGACGGCGGCGGTCCCATCGAGCTCAGGCTCGGCTTCCGGCATTGCCTCCGCCCCCGGCTCGGCGGCCGCCGCATGCATCTCCCGCGTGGGAAGGCCTTCGTCAACCAACATTTCCTCGTGAAGCTGGGTCGCCTCGGCCTGGGCTTCCTCGTGGAGTTGGGCCGGCTCCAGCTGGGCTTCCTCGTGGAGCTGGGTCGGCTCGCCTTCCTGCGAAACCTCGATTGTTTCTGCCTCCGGCGTCTCCGGCGCAAACGCAAGCGGGACCTGACGGGGAGGGGTGATTCGCTCCACCGAAGGGGCATCCCGGGAGAGCCTGCGCCTGGTTCGAGGAGCCTTTGGGCGACGGACGGGCTCCTCCGGCTCCGCGGCCGAGGCTGCGGCAGCCGCTTCGGATTCGCTGGGTCTGTTCAGACCCCTCACCGATGCTCGCAGCTGCTCCTCCGTGCGCCTGAACGTCCGAGCCATCAGCTATCCCCTCCGACCCTTGAGTGTCTTCTTAGGCTTACGGATTCTCGGGAGGAAATCAACCTCGGGTCGGGAACTTTCTATAGTTCGACCACCGAGATGATGCCTTCGAGCATCCGGAAGTCGGCACCATCCCGCGTGTACAAAGGCAGTCCGTTCGCAGCTGCGGTTGAGGCTATCAACAAGCCGGCCAACCGGCTTCGATGCGTTCTACCTGCCTCTCTTACCGCGGCGAACATTCGGCCGTATAGTCGCGCCGCGTCGGCATCAAACGGTAGGCAATCCCAGGTGTTGGCGGCCCACTGGAGGCGGTCCTGGCGGCGCGCCCGCTCCTGGTCGTCATCAGTGGCGTGGGGCCCGGCTGCCAGTTCGGCCAATGTGACCGCCGAGATCGCCGACTCGTCGGGCAGGAGCTTGAAGTCGATGACGTCGTGGTCGACCACAACCGAGGTGTCGAGAAGACCGCGACTCACTTCAGGCATCGAGACGCGGGTCGACTATGGCATCGAGGTCGGCAAAAAATTGGCTGGCGTCGATCCTGGGAGCGCTGCGTCCGGCTTGGGCGATTACCTCTCTGGGGACGAATCGACGAGGAGGCAAGGGCCGCAACTCTGCCACCGGAGTGCCATTACGGGTGAGGATGAAGGATCTTCCGGCCTGCACCTCACGAAGTACCGCGGCGGTGTCGTTTCGAAGTTCTCGTTGAGAGATAGTTCGTTCCATCGGTCTACTGTAGCATTTGAGACACTTTGTAGCACTCGCTATCGATCAGGCTCCGCCGGCTCCTGCAGGTCTCCGGCCAGCGCCTCTATCGCCTGCTCCTCCAGCCAGCCGAGATAGGAGAAGATCGCCAGGGCCTGCGCATTGGGATCATCTTCGCCGATGGGCTCTTGGTAGATCTCCTCGGTGACGTCCAGGCTGGTTCCCAGAAAGAGCCTGAGATCGTTGAGAGCCGAGAGCCAGTCGGCCATCAGATCCGCGTCCAGCCGGTCGGCGTCGATGGTCCTCTCCATGATCTCCAGAGACTTCTTCCGGCCGGCGACGAGCTCCTCACGAACCATCGCGTCGTACTCGGCGGCACGCACCGGGTCGTCGGGATAGGCAGGAGGAAAGAACCTTCTGAGCCCGGGATGATCGGAGTGGATGATCGAGCGCAGCTGGCCGGGAAGCCCTCTCAGGATCTCTCGGTGGGCCTTCGGTATCCTGACCTCGAACACCCCGGGGCCTACTCTTCGGATGCGGGGCTCCCCAGCCACTAAGGCACCCACTCCTAGCTGTCGCGCTGCATCGTCGCCCATAGGCCGTGGGCGTGGAGGCGGGAGGTGTCCCACTCGGCCTTCTCCCTGGGGCCGCTGGAGACGATGGCTTTGCCCTCGTTGTGTACCTGGAGCATCAGATGATGCGCCTTCTCCTTGCTGTAGTTGAACAGCTTCTGGAAGACATAGGTCACATACGACATGAGGTTGATCGGGTCGTTCCATACGATCACGAGCCAGGGCAGGTCCGGATCGATGGCCTCGGATCCGGTGGGCCGGTCGATCTCCACGGGGGACGGGGAAATGTTCATGGCTCAGATTAACTCTAAGTGCCGTGACCACCAGCACTTTAGATAGGAGGCCACGGGTAGGGCCGGCCGGGGCCGGGCCGCGGGAAAACCTTATTGTCGACCACGGAGCGCACTCGCCGCTCGAGCGCCTCGAGCTCCGCAGGCTCGAGCAGGCTGCGGAGCGACAATCCCAGGTCGCCCTCGAGTGCCCGGAGCAACCCTTCGACCGCCAGCAGATCCTGCTCGGGGATTGGTTCGCCGATGAAATCCCACAGGACCGTCCGCAGCTTGGGCTCTTCGTGGAAGCACAGGCCGTGGTCGATGCCCCAGATCGAGCCCTGCACATCGATCAGCACATGTCCTGCCTTGCGGTCGGCGTTGTTGACTATCACGTCGAACAGGGCAATCTGCATCAGCTCCCGGCGGTGATCATCGGCCAGGTCGAAAGCCGTCACCGCGGGATCATGCTCGATGAACTGCTGCACCGCGCCGATCCCGAGCGGGCCGTCCCGAAGGATCGTGGGCGGCACCAGGCCCCAGCCGGCCGAGCAGCACACGAGATGCGCAGCGACTTCACGGCTGCACAGGGTCCCCGATATGAAGTCCCAGAGCGGGGTCTCTCCCCGGCGGGGCTTGTAGACGGCCAGCGCCTCCGGGTCCTCGCCCAGCCGGGCGAGGAAGGTGTAGTTCGATGAGCCGGCAAGCAGGCCCAGGACCTCCAGCTGAGCGTTGGCGAGAGTTTCGCGGTCCAGCTAACGCCGCCTAGCGGGCCCTTGGATTGTGGCCGTTGGAAGCCGGACACACATGGCCGTCGTCGTCCATCGGATGGCCGCACAGCGGACATATCGGCCTGCCCTGCGCCACAACCTTCATGCCCTGGATACCGAATGCAGCCAGCTGCCGGGGGGTGATCCAGACGCTTACCGTCACAGGATCGCCGAGCACGGGCTCAACCTGCTCCGTCAACGGGTCCTCGAGGATCTCAACCTGCTCCGCAAACGAAACCTCAATGAGATCGCGGCCCTGATCGAAACGCATGGTGATCGTATTGCCATCGATCCGGAAGGCCGGCTCGTCGGCCTTGAGCGCCATCGAGTCGGTGAACTCAGGCGTCGCCGCGCCCAACAGCCCCTGACCCAGAAGCTCGCGGGTCATCTCGTGCTCACCTATCTGCGAAAGGAGCTCGTAACCACCCCGGGCCATGGCCACCACCTGCTCCTTCTCGAGGATCCAGGTCTGGAACAGAGAGCCTCTGAACGCCTGCAGCATGAACACCCGGTGACCCGGCTCCCCTATCGCGCCGACGGTGAACCCGTCGGCAGGATCGAACTCGACCGTACTCAACTTTTTTTGCCTCCCGCAGTCGCAGGTTTTGCCGCCTTCAGGCTCTCGAACAGCTCCTTGTAGGAGCCGGCCTCTCCAACGCCCAGGAGCCTCGGGGTGCCGTCGCTCAGCATCAGGGTTGAGATCGACGCAGGAGCGATGGAAATCCGATCATAAAGGTCGATGCCCAGGCCCACATAGCCCGCAACCGTCAAACGGATCATGTCGGCGTGAGAGCAAACTACTATCGCCTTGTCCTTGTGCTTCGCCCTGAGCTTCTCGATGGCGCTGATCCCCCTGGTTTGAGCCTCTCTTATGGTCTCACCGTTCGGGAATCGAAAGTCCGCAGGACGGGCCTTGAGCTGTTTCCAGCCTTTGCTCTGGTACAGGGCCTTCATGGTCTTGCCCTGCCAGTCGCCGTAGTCGACCTCGCTGAGCTCGTCCACGGTTTGAATCGACACTTTGTGATGTTTTGCTATCGCCTCGGCAGTCTCTACACACCTCTCCAGCGGGCTGGAATAAATTGCCTTCAAGGGCGCCTCGGCCAGCCTGGCGCCGGCGGCTTCCGCCTGCTCCCTGCCCTTCTCGGACAGGCTGAATCCGGGTAGACGACCGGTGAGCTTGGCGCCCGTTATAGGCGTGAGTGCATGGCGCACGAGGAAAAGGATCATTTAGTGGTCCATTTCGTAAATTCCGCTGCATTCGAGCGCCCAGTCATCCCCGATTGCGGCGTT
>JBBDRH010000046.1:0-1957 GCA_040905645.1 Actinomycetota bacterium | reverse complement strand
GCGGCCGTTGTTGCTGTCAGCCACGTAAATGCGGCCCTGAGAGTCGACGGCGATGCCGTTGGGAAACCAGAACTGTCCATCTGCTTCGCCCTGGCTGCCGAAGCTGAGCTTGAGGATGCTGCCCTCTGGCAGCGCGTGGTCGAGGGTGGGGTCTATGCGCACGGTGCTGGCCGGCGTGGGGTTCAGGACTAGCACGCGGTGCTTCTCAGGCGTCACGTCCGCAACGTACAGGTTGCCCGCCTTGTCGAAGGTTAGCCCCAGCGGGTGCCAGTCCTCAAACCCCTCCGGAGGGGTGACCTGGCCTTGAGCAACCCCATCCGGCGAGAAGATGAAGATGGTGGCCGTGCCCCGGTCGCTGACGTAGACGTCACCGTTGGGACTCACCGCAACGTAGACGGGAACGCGGTCCGGCGCCTGGGTGTCTGGCGGCGCAAACGAGCCCACTTCCTTCCCCAGGCGGTTGTAGATGTGGATCATCCGTTCGCCGCCGGTCTCGGTGACGTAAACCCTGCCGTCCTGACCAACGGCCACGCCCATCGGGTTCTGAAGGCCGTTGATGGAGTCCACGTACTCGAATGAAGGCCTGTCGAAAAGGCCGGCGATCGGGCCGGGCACTCCCGGCAGATCCGAAATACGATTCCCCGTCTGGCAGTACTGGGTGGTGAGGAGGAGGACCCAGGCCAGGGCGGCCAGGAGGATAAGGGCGATGGCTATCTTCAGGAAGGGCCGGGGTTTGGGACCCGCGGGACCGGGTCCCTGGGGCGGGCCCCCCATAGGCTGCTGCCAGTCCACGCTACTCATGGCGTCACCCCCGGTTGACTATCCCCGCCGGCTTGGGCGCCTGGGTGGCCAGCCGGCAGCTCTGCCTCCGGCGAGGCCGCTGGTTCTGGTTGGCTCAGGCGGGCCAGACCGCTTCTAGCGTTGAAGTTGTCGGGATTCAGGTGTAGGGCTTGCCGGTAGGCGACTATGGCCGCGTCCCCCTGGCCCTGAACCTCGCGGACCAGGCCCAAGCCCGCAAAAGCCTCCGCCAGGGTGGGCGAGGCGCGGGTGGCGGCCTGGAGCTGTTCGGCGGCCTCATCAAGCTTCCCCGTCGAGTAAGCCACCATGCCGCGCGCGTAGAGTGCCTCGCCGCTCGCGCCCTTCTCGTCGTACACCAGGGCCAGCTGCTCGTAAGCCTCCGTGAAGTCAGGAACGAAGAGGACCGCCTGCGCCAGAGCGCCGACCGCTTCATCCAGCTGTCCGCTCTGTCTGTAGGCGGTACCCATCAAGTACCAGGCATCGGAGTCGCTCCGCTCGATGGTGGTGGCTTGCTTCAGGAGCTCGATCGCCTCGTCCGGCTTCTGCTGGTCCAGAGCTATGCTGCCGAGATAGTAGTAAGCGCTCTGCACCAACTCCCCGGAGATATCGGCTTCCTTGGACTGATCGATGACCTTCTGGAGGCTTTCGGAAGCCCCGGCGAGGTCTCCGGCCCCCAGCTTTGCCCGCCCCAGGCCCACGTGACCAAGGGTACTCTCGTCGTTGATAACGAGGGCCGCTTCGTACTGAGCGATGGCATCGTCGTAGCGCTCAAGGCTGTAGTAAGCGTCCGCCAGAGCCAGGCGGTTGGTGATGTTATCGGGGTCGTCTCGCACCACCTGCTCGTACTGGCTCAGCTGGATCTGCAGGACTTCCTGGCTGGCAGGCGCAGAGCCCCGCTGGTCGAAGTAGTAGTAGGCCGCGAAGGCCACGGTGGAGACGACCAGAAGCGTGCCGGCCCAGAAGATGACGTGGTTGAGGATGGGACCCGCGAGGTCCGGTAACCGATGCTTCAGGCTACTGATCATTGCTCTGTTCCCCCGGCTTATCCCCGTATCGGCGTCACCGTTTGTGACGCCTGTCTCAATCTTGCCGGAGGAGCCAGCCTATGGCATGAATCGAGGGTCACATATTTGGTACAGGCAGGTTGTGTACAGGTAGG